>JAQTSG010000003.1 GCA_028711415.1 Patescibacteria group bacterium
GGTAGACGTTTCCCGGTTGGCTAATAGGTTAGGAGGCGGGGGGCATGTCAAAGCTTCTGGGTTCGTTCTGGAAGGAAAGATAGAAAAAGAAGGCAACCGTTTTAAAATAATATAAAAATAAAATAACCTGCCCGCCAATCGCTGCGCTCAAGGCGCTGGCAGGCGGGTAAAATAAAATTTGTATAAATGTAGGGACAGCACAATGTGCTGTCCCTACGTGTTATTATATTTTTATATTATTTTTTTCTTCTTTTCCCGCCATTTGGCTATCTTTTTATGATCTCCGGAAAGTAAAATTTTTGGCACTTGATATTTTTTCCCCTTAATGGCAAAAATTTCCGGTCGGGTGTATTGGGGGTATTCTAAAACCCCGGGAAGGGAGTGAGATTCGTCTTGCGAACTTGAGGCGTTGCCCAGGGCGCCCGGCAGGAGGCGGGTGATAGAATCAACAATCGCCATGGCCGGAATTTCTCCGCCGGTTAAGACATAATCGCCGATAGAAATTTCCTCGTCAACGAATTTTTTTACTCTCTCATCCACTCCTTCGTAGCGCCCGCAGACTAAAATTATCTCGTCAATTTTAGAATATTTTTTTGCCAGCTGCTGATTCCACCGCTTTCCTTTGGCTGATAGCAAAATAATTTTTGGTTTTTTATTTTTTATTTTTAATCTTAAGGTCTGCAGGGCTTTGTAGAGCGGTTCTATTTTCATAACCATGCCGGCCCCGCCGCCGTAAGGGGTATCGTCAACGGTCCGGTGCTTATCTTCTGTCCATTGCCGCAAGTCGTGGATTTTAATATCTACGATTTTATTTTTTTGCGCCCGCTTTAAAATTGACTCATTAAAGTATGAGGCAAAAATTTCGGGAAAAATTGTGATGATGTGAAAAATCATTTTAATCAATTCTCAATTTTCAATTCTCAATTTTCAATTATTTATCCTTTAATTAATTTGTTGAAAATTGGGGCATTGGTTAATTGTTTAGAAATTTAAAATTAGAAATTGTATCTTTATCTATTATAACAAAAAGCCACTAACTTAAGAAGTTGTGGCTTTTTGTCTTTGCCCGCTCCAGCTGCCGTTAGGCGAGCGGTGGCGGGTTATCTAATTTGTTTTAGATTTTTAAATCATCAACAGATGAAGTGTCAATGTCAGCGCTTCTGGAATCCCTTCTGCCACCTACTGGCCTTCGAGCTCCTTCCGGGTCATAAATCTTTAAGTTGACCCGAGCGTTGTTTTTAGCTCCGACAATCTTTAAGAGAGTTCTCATCGCTTGAGCGGTTTGTCCCTTTCGGCCAATCACATAACCCATATCAGACGGGTCGATTTTTAAGGTCAAAAGAACGCCCATTTCGTCCACTGTTCTTTCCACTTTTACCTTGTCGGGGTTAGAGACAATGGTCTTTACGATCATTTCCAAGAACTCCTTGTCTTGTTCAGCTTTCGCCATAGTTTTTGTCTTTTTCTTCCAAATTGACGTTATTGCCCTACGGGCAACCACCCTATCCCGCTTAGCGGGACGGGACATGCGAATGCAGAGACTGAATCTCTGTAAATAATATTAACTCGCATTTTTGTGTCGGTCAGATTTGAAAGAGCTCACGGTTAATTATTACTGCTTGCTTGCCCCGTATCTTTTTTGAAAGACGCGGGTCTTATATAAATTCAGCAAGTTCTAGGATATTGTTATTATAACACATTATAAATATTTGTCAAGGATTAAGTATGCCCACGAATTAAGTGCAAGAACTTGGTTTTGAACTTTAGATTCCACGTCGCTTCGTCTCGCCCCTCGAAGTCCCGAAGCCTCGGGACGAAGTGGGGTCAATGGTTCTATATTATTCAGTTTTCGCTTGTTCAGTCGGTTTTTCTTCTTTCACTTCTGCCTCCGCTGGTTTCACTTCCTTGGCTTCTTCTGGCGCTTTAGCCGCAACCGGTTCTGCTTCGGCCTTTTTCCCGGGTTTAGAAGCTTTGATTTTTTCACCCTTGATTATGCCTTTATCAATCAGGAGATTATTAACGGTCGGGGACATGCCGGCGCCTTTGCCCAGCCAGTAATTTATTCTTTCCGCCTTGGCCTGCAATGCTTTGCTATGGGGGTTATAAGATCCTAAAATCTCCAAGGATTGGCCATATAAATCGCGGCTCTTTTCCGAAATTATCAGACGATACATTGGCTTATTTTTTTTTCCGATTCTTGATAATCTTATTGTTAACATAATTGGGTTGCAGTTATATGGAGAGCTAAAATCATAAACTGCCCTTTATAATTTAATATTTTGATATTAACTTAATTTTTTGGAGAAGTCAAGTATTTTAATTAACCTTGACATTTGAAAGGAAAGGCGTTATTATGTTTTGTAGACAAAAGTAATTGTTTAATAGACAAATATATATGAACCCCGTTAGAAATTCAGTTGTAAATTTAAATATTATTATGAGCGAAAAAGATCATAAGATTTCTAACGGGATTCATCCCGTTAGAAATTTAGCTAAAAGCAATTGGTATGTCTATATTGCAGAAAGTTTAAAAGATAAATTATGGTACACTGGTTGCACGAGTAATCTAATTAAAAGGATAAAGGATCATAACGATGGCAAGGTTTATGCCACTAAATTAAGGAGACCTTTGATTTTAATATATTATGAAGTTTCATGCAATAAATATGACGCTTTTGCCAGAGAGAAATATCTAAAGAGCGGAATGGGAAAAAGATATTTAAAAAACAGGTTGAAATATTATTATGAGCGAAGGAAATAACAAAATTTCTAACGGGATGAAGAATTTATTTAATTCAAAAACTGCTTACGAAGTCCTTGATTTATTTGTTAAAAGTGAGGGCCGGAAGTTCTATTTGTCGGAAATCGCCGAGGAATTAAAAAAAGACCCGGCTAATATCTCAAGGGAATTAAAGAAATTGGCAGATGAGGGGATTATAGCAAGGTCGGAAGGAAAAAAGAAACATTACGAGCTTAATAAGCGCTGTCCGTTTCTTCCGGAGATGACGGCTTTATTTAAGAAGCTGGATGAATTTGATTTTGGCAAAAAGTTTAGCCGGGATTGGTTCTTGGGCGAGGAAATAATAAATATTGACCCATTTTTTTCCCAGATTTGGCTTCGGTGTTTTGTGGAAAATTTTTATAAGGCCACCGGTCGCAATTACGAAAAGATAGCCGTTATCTATAAAGGCTATCATCTTTGGTTTTATTATGAAAAAAAAGATTCCTACGAAGTCGGCGAGCACCTGGTAAACAGGTTCCTGTCCGAGCCGGGCTATATGGCGGAAGTAAATAAAAATATTGTCGGTTTCTCGGATCGGCTGCGCCAATACGCGGAGAAATTGCCGGAGACGGATTTAAAAAAAATAGCGAGTAAAAAACTTTGGGAATATTATAAAGGCCATGAAGACCTTCACCGCGAGTATTACCAATGGGGCTGGATTCCGGTGGCGGCGGATATGTTCCACAATAATTTAACCGACCGGGGCAAGAAAATTTTAAAAGGCTTAAAGACGCCGGCGGGAAAACAGGAGGAAGTTTTGGCCCTGCTTACCCAGCCCTCGGAAATTTCTTTAATCAGGAAAGAGCAGGAGGAGCTGATGGAAATCGGGTCGGAGGTGCAGACCGATAAAAAACAATTTGCCCTTTTTAAGGAATTATTCAGAAAATTTAAAGAAGAGGATGTCAAAGAGTTCGGTCTTTATACCCACAGCCCGGAATATGAGAGGTATTTTGAAAGGGCCGTCAGGTCAATCTATAATAAGATAGACCCGAAAATTTTAGACAGGATAGAAAACCATTACGCCAAATATTTTTACACCAAGTTTATTTATACCGAAGAGCAGGGCGTCTACAGCTTTGAGCATTTTCTTAAATCTCTGGTGCGGCTGGTAAGCAACGACCCGGATGTGGCCGGGACTTTAAAAGAAGAGAGAAAGAAATTTTTGGATAAGGCGGAGGAGCGGAAAAAACTGATTAAGGAGATGAAACTAGACAGGAAATGGATAGGTTTTTTTGATGAATGGGGCAATTTTATGGTAACTAAGATTTACCGGCGTTACGCCCAACTTCTTGCCATTTACCGGATGGTGCCGGTGCTTGCGGAAATCGGCCGGCGGATGGATCTTTCTTTAAAACAGCTTAAATTTATGACCAGCGAGGAAATTTACGAAGGCCTGTTCAATAACAAAATTGATAAGGAAGAAATTAAGGCGAGAGTTAATTTTTGCGTCTATTACGCGGATAAAAACGAGCATCTTTTCTATAGTGGCGAGGAGGCGAAAAAGATAGTAAAATACATAGAGAGGGAAGAAGCGAAAGAAGTCTCGGAAATAAAGGGCCAATGCGGGGCGCGCGGGTATGCCAAAGGGGTGGTAAAAATTGTCAATGTAATTAAGGATATGGAGAAAATGGAGAAGGGCAATATTTTAGTTTCCATCTCCACCCAGCCGGATTTATTGCCGGCCATGAAAAAAGCCGCGGCTTTTATAACGGACCAGGGCGGAGTGACCTCGCACGCCGCGATTGTCGCCCGGGAAATAAATACCCCCTGCGTTATCGGCACGAAAATCGCCACGAAAGTTTTGAAAGATGGCCAATTAGTAGAGGTAGACGCTGACAAAGGAATAGTACATATAATCAAGAATTAATTATGGAGTGGAGGCTTGCCCCGCACTTAACGAACCGCCCACAGGCGGAGAGTTATAGTGCCGGGGTGGACGCAGACAAGGGAATAGTAAAGAAGTTATCAGCCAAAGGCTGACCAGCCTCTGGCCGGGAAGTAAGAAGTAAGAAGTGTGGATGGTTTATAAATAGTGGGCTCAAATCTTATTTAACAGGGTAAAAATATGGCGAAAAAGAAAAACAGAAAACAGACTATTTGGTTCGTAGCCGAAAGAATTCCGGATGTTAATTATATTATGACCTATAATATTTTTACTGGTTATAGTAAACATTTAAAGGAACAAGGCCTTGGCGATTCTCTAAAACAATTAATTTGGGTAATCAGGGATGGGGTTTTTAATCTTTGCTACGCGCGGGGAGAATTTGATGAGTTGGTTAAACGGATTTTTGTCAAAGCGACCGGCGGTTCGGGCTGGTTGGCTAAAATAAATAAAGAAGTGGAAATTTTTGCTAAGGAATATTTAATTTTGTCCCGGTCTTTATTAAAACTTGATTTAAAAAAATTATCTGACAAGGATCTGATAGAAAGATTTGACCAGTTGCTTAAGTTGCAGATAAAAAGCCATGGCTGGGGCCAGGCCACGACTTGGCTGATTGACGCTGAATACCAGTTGTTTTCCAATTACCTTTTTAATTATTTAAAAGATAAAATCAAAAAAGACAAATTAAAACTGGGGCCGTCCGGCGTTTTTCCCGTTATTACCACGCCTCTTTCGCCCAGTTTCATAGAAATTGAAAATCAGGAAAGCTTAAAGATAGCTTATGAGATTTTTACGGATAAAGGCGCTTGCCTAATTTTTAAGAAAAATGATAACGTTTCCAAAATAGAAGCGGAACTTAAAAAGCAGAAGCCGGCCCTGCTTAAGAAATTAAAAAATCATCAGAAAAAATGGTTTTGGCTCCATTATAATTACCGCGGCCCGGTTTTAGAGCTTGATTATTTTCTCCAAATTTGGCAGGGCCTTATCCGGGAAGGAAAAATTAAGGGATATTTGAGAGAATCAGAAACTAAATACGGGAAGCTGAAAAAAGAGCAGAAAAATTTGCTGGCTAAATTAAAATTTGACGCCAAGCATGAGGAACTTTTTAGGCAGGCCCGCTATATTGTCTGGCTCAAAGCTTACCGCAAGGATTGCATGTATTTCGGCGCTTATATCGCTAACCAGTTTGTCAAAGAAATTGCCCGGCGCCTTTTTATTAGCTATAAGCAGGCGGAGTTTATGACTCGGGAAGAATTTGGCCGGGCGTTACTAGCTGGCAAATATAATACTAAAGAGCTTGATGAGCGGCCAAAATTTTCCGTTATGCACGGCACCTGGAATAAAGTTTATGTTTATTCCGGAAAAAAGGCGCGTGAGTTTTTAAAGAAAACTAAGTGGGAAAAAGAAAAGATTAAAAAAGTTGATGAGCTGACGGGTCAGACCGCTTCGCCGGGCAAAGCCCGGGGAATAGTTAAAATTATAGAAACGATTGAAGATATGCCGAAGATGAAATTGGGCGATATTATGCTTTCGGAAACCACTTATCCGGCCCTGGTGCCGGCTATGAAAAAAGCCGCGGCCATTGTCACTAATGTCGGCGGCTTAACCTGTCACGCGGCGATTGTCGCCCGGGAATTAAAAATCCCCTGCGTGGTCGGCACGAAAATCGCGACCAAGATTTTAAAGGATGGCGATAAGGTGGAGGTTGATGCAGATAAGGGGATTGTTAAAATTTTGAAGTAACAAAATATGAAAATTCCTTTTAATAAAAAATGGGTAATTATTGAGAAAGAAGATTACGCTAATTACCTTTTTGTAGTGCCGGCCTGGGAGGGGTTTACTGCCAAAAATCCAGAATTTGGTTTTATCAATTGCCGCTGGCTGTCAGCCGAGTATATTGATAAAGCCTGCAATCTTTTTTTGCCCCAGGACGCTTACCAGGAAATTTCTAAAAATTTTTTGGAAAGCATTTTTTCAAAGCCAAAAATTTGGGATAGATTGCATAAAGAGAACGTCTATTACGCCAAGGAATTAATTGTTTTGGCCAATAAAATAAAAAGGTTAAATCCCGGCCGATTGTCGAATCGGGAGATGGTAAACTTTATAGAGCTTTTTAAAATCGCCCAGCAGGAAAACCATGACCGCCGGGGGCCGATGTTTATGGTTGAGGCCCGGGACAACTTTTTCTCTAATTATTTAATAGAGTATTTAAAAGAGCGTTGCCAGGATCTAAATTCAAATATTTCAGCCCAAGAGTCTTTCCAGGTTTTAAGCACGCCCAGGCAAAAAAGCGCCCTAAAAAGGCAGAAAGAAGGCTTAATCAAAGTAGCTCTGGTTAAAGATAAAATAAAACAAAGCAGGCTCTTAAGGGCGCACGCTAAAAAGTATGAATGGCTGGAATATGGTTTACAGGGAAAAATTTTAAGCTTAGATTATTTTAAAGAAGAATTGGCGCAAATTAGGCGGCGCGGAACCGTCAAACTCTTCGGAGAAATACGTAAAGAGCAAAAAAATCTTGTTAAACGGCAGAAAGATATAGAAAATAAATTAAAAATTCATCGACAACATAGATATCTATTTAAAATTGTGCGAGATTCGATATATTCTAAAGCCGTAAGTAAGGATGCCCAGTTTTATTCCTATTATGCTAGCGAGAATTTTTTTAAAGAAGTTGGCCGGCGCGGAGGCTTATCTTTAGAACAGGTAAGATTTTTAACGCTTGAAGAAACAGAGGAAGCGGTTCTAGGCCGGCAGGATTTCAGCAAACTAGCCAACGCCCGGATGAAATACAGTCTTCATTTTTCCGATAGGGGCAAGACTTTATTTTTTGATGGAGACGCCGCTAAAAAGATAAGAAAAAAAATAAAGTTTGTTATTGACAAAAAAATGGTCCCGGGTTCAGCCGAGGAGCTAAAAGGCAATTCGGCTTTTCAGGGCAAAGCCATTGGCAAGGTAAAAATAATTAATACTCCCCAGGAGATGATAAAAATGCATCAGGGAAATATTCTTGTTTCGCATATGACGAATCCGGATATCGTACCGGTTATGAAAATGGCGGCCGCAATCGTAACTGATTTGGGCGGAATAACCTGCCACGCGGCGATTGTTTCCCGCGAGTTGAGAATTCCTTGTGTTATCGGGACAAAATTCGCTACAAAAGTTTTAAAAGACGGGGATAAAGTAGAAGTTGATGCGGATAAGGGGATTGTCAAAATTTTAAAATAGATAGTATGATTAGACTTATAATCTTAGATTGCTACGGCTTAGTTTTGAATGAAGGTTATCCCAACACGGCTAAAGCTTTGGCAAAAAAATTCGGCGGGAACTGGAAAAATTATCACGATATTTTTTACCATAAATATTTTAATTTAGCCGCCACCAGAAAAATTACGCAAAAAGAGGCCTGGCTTCTGCCGATTAAAGATTTTAACCTGCCGATTTCTTTGCCGGAAATTAAAAAATTGCATTATGGCTTGATGAAGCTTAATAAAGAAACAGTTAAATTAAATGAGGAGCTTAATAAAGGGGGCTATGAGACTCTGCTTCTTTCTAAAAATACGCGCAGCCAGCTGGCTGATGTCGTAAAAAAGTTCGGCTTTAAAAAAATATTTAAAAATATTATTAACACCTGGGAACTGGGTCTACCTAAAGCGAGCGAGAAAACTCTAAAGTTGATTTTAAAAAGATTTAAAGTGAAGCCGGAAGAAGTTATTTATATTGACGACCAGGAAAACAATTTAGTTGACGCGCGCGGAATAGGGATAAAAACGATTTTAATTAAAAATTTTAAAGATATGAAAAAGGAATTGGAAAAAATTTTAAAAGTTGGCTCTCCCAGGGAGTTATCTGGAGTTTTAGCTTCTCCTGGGAAAGCTAAAGGCAAAGTTAGGATTATAAAAACCGCTAAAGATAAAAATAAAGTAGTTAAGGGCGATATTGTAGTTTTGCCTGATTCTAATATGAAACTGCTGCCGACCCTGCGCAGCCAGATTGCCGGCTTTATTATTGAAAAAGGAAGTTTAACCTGCCACGTGGCAACCTTGGCGCGGGAAGCAAAAAAACCCTGTTTAGTAAGGGTTAAAGAGGCGACAAAAATTTTAAAAGACGGCGATGAAGTTATAATTGATGGAACGAAAATTTTGGTTGTTGGGTAAAAAAAGAGGACCGAGTCTTCTTAAAGCAGATATCTCTTGCTTTTAGAAGACTCGGTCCGTGAACCATGGAAAGAGCGGGGATCAGGCCGCGAGGAGGATTTCGGCGACGGTGATGTTGCCATCGTCGTCCTGCTCGAGCATGATTCCTTCGCAGGACGCGAGTTTGAGGGTTAGGGTTTTGGCGCCGGGATACCCGAATATGTCGGCGGTCATTTCCACCAAAGGCGAATGGTGGAAAACGAGCCCGTGTCCTCCGGCCTTGATTTTCCCGAAGGCCTCTTCGGTTGCGGCCTTGAGGTCGTTCCGGACCTGGGCGAGTTCTTCCTCGGTGATGGTCAGGAGGAGCGCGGCATACAGGCTTCCGGCTGCCTTGACCTTTTCCAGGAGGCCCTTGGCTTTCCAGCCGTCGAACATCTCGGGGCTGCCGAATCTCGGATCGGGTTCCCAGACGTAGGCCTGGATGCCGTGGGCGCAGCAGGCGGCCAGGGCGGTCTGGGCGGTCCGGCTGAGATGGGAACCGGCGAAAACATCGGTTATGCTCCCGGGATCGGTCACGAGACTCTTAGACTGGAAGCGGGAAAGTCCGTCCTGGCTGGCCTGCTCGCCCGTCTTATCGGTGTGTCTACGAATTTGTAGTCTTTCCACGTCTTTCTCCTTTGTTTTGCCGACGGATTATCGGCGGTTGGTTTAGTTCTGCGGGTTCTTCTTATTGTCCCTTGCTAATATTTGTTCCGAGTTGGATGATGGCAACAGCCACCCCTAAAATCATAAATGTGCAACTCCAACAGTTGCAGAGCGTACTCCAGATAGAAAATGTGCCCATTTTCCCCTGCCAAAAGGGCAGATACCATGACATTACCGTTAAAATAGTAGCGATAACGATAACAATTACCACGATTTTTTGCAGAACTTCCCTCATTTTTTTCTCCTTTGAAAGGTTTAAAATGTAACGAACATACTAATATTTAATCATATCATACTTTAAACATTATGTCAAGTAAAAAACAATCACCGCCAAAGCGGGATCCCGCCCATCTTAAGCATAATAATAAGGTGGCGGGAGAATTTATCAAAGATTTCTCTAAGATTAGCAAAAAAGATGTGGATATTGCCGGAGGCAAAGGCGCTTCTTTGGGAGAAATGACTAAAGCTGGCATTACGGTGCCGCCCGGGTTCGTAATTCTGGCTCCGGCCTTTGAGTATTTTATGGAAAACACGCCAAAATCGCCGGCTAACCAGACTGGCTTGGATATAGAAGCCCAGATTTCTAAAGTTAATTATGATGACACCAATTCCATTGACCAATGCTCAAACGTTATCCGCGATATTATGCAGGATACGATGATTCCGGGGCCGTTAGCTAGAGAAATTGTAGCCGAGTTTAAAAAACTTAAAGCTCAATACGTGGCCGTCAGGTCTTCGGCTACGGCCGAGGATTCGTCTGTCGCTTCTTGGGCCGGGGAATTAGAAACCTATCTTAATACGCAGGAAAAGGGATTACTCACTAACGTAAAAAAATGCTGGTCATCCCTTTTTACGCCGCGGGCGATTTTTTACCGCTTTGAAAAAAAATTGGTTGACCAGAAAGTGTCGGTGGCGGTCGTGGTCCAGAAAATGGTCCAGTCGGAAATTTCCGGAATTTGCTTTACGGTCCATCCGATTACGAAAGACAGAAACCAGATGGTAATTGAAGCCGGCTACGGACTGGGCGAAGCCATCGTTTCCGGTCAGATTACGCCGGACACTTATGTAATTGATAAACGGGATTTTAGCTTATCTGATATTAACGTGGCCGAGCAGGAAAAAATGCTAATTAGAAATCCGCGGGGCGGCAATGTCTGGAAAAAAGTGCCGAAAGCGGATCAAAATAAACAGACTTTAACGGGGAAAGAAATTATAGAGCTGGCTAAGCTCTGCGCGAAAATTGAGAAGCATTACAAAAAGCCGCAGGACATAGAATGGGCTTTGGAAAAAGGAAAATTCTATATCACCCAATCAAGGCCGATTACAACGTTGTAGATTCCACACCTCACCCCCGCCCTCTCCTAGTCAGGAGAGGGAGAATAAAATAATATAAAATTATATAAAAGTAGGGACAGCACATTGTGCTGTCCCTACGTGTTTTTATATTATTTTGTTTTTATTCGTTTAGAATCTTCGTCTGCCGCCGCCGCGTCCGGAAAATCTATCCCGTCCGCCTCCGCCGCCATTTCCGAATCTTGGTCGGCCGTCGCCGCCTCCGAATCCATTGCCTTCAGATTTGCCTTTGCTGTCTTTCCAGAGATGCTCGTTTTCCGGGAGCCCTTTTAAAGTTAAATTAACCCGGCCCTGGTCGTCTATTTCTTTAATTTTAACCGTGACTGTATCCCCGACTTTTAAGAAATCAGCCGGCTTGCCGATGCGGTAAGGCGCCAGTTCGCTTACATGCGCCATGCCGTCATGGCCCGGGACTAATTCAATGAAGGCGCCGAAATCCAGCATGCGGACAACTTTGCCGGTAAAAATTTCTCCGGCCACGAATTCCCGGACGATGTCTTTTACCTGCTTAGCCGCCTCCTGGCATTTTTCCGGATTAGTGCCGCAGATCATTACCAGGCCGTCGTCTTCAATATCAATTGTTACTTCCGTTTCCGCGATTATCTTATTGATAATTTTTCCGCCCGGACCGATAACTGAACCGATTTTCTCCGGATCAATGCGGAAGGAAATAATGCGGGGAGCGTATTTAGACAGTTCCGGCCGGGGTTCCTTAATCTCTTTTTCCATAACTCCCAAAACTTTATCTAAAGCAATCCGTCCCTGCTTTAATGTTTTCTTAATTATTTCTTCAGAAAGGCCGTCGGTCTTAGTATCTAGCTGGATAGCGGTTAAGCCATCAGCCGTACCGGTCATTTTAAAATCCATGCCGCCCTTACCATCTTCTAAATCCTGGATATCGGTTAGAATTTCCCACTTGCTCATATCAGCGTTAGAAGCCAGGCCCATGGCAATGCCGCCTACGGATTTTTTTATAGGCACGCCGGCATCCATTAAAGCCAGGCAGGAAGCGCAGGTTGAACCCATAGAAGAAGAGCCGTTTGAACCCAGGGTTTCACTCACGACCCTGATCGTATAAGGGAAATCTTCTTTGGCTGGAATAAGAGGCGTTAAGGCCTTTTCCGCCAGAGCGCCATGCCCGATTTCTCTTCGGCCCGCGCCTCTTATCGGGCTCACTTCGCCCACGCTATAGGGCGGGAAATTGTAATGGTGCATGAATCTTTTTTTGCTGTTGCCTTCAAGGCCTTCTAAGGACTGCTCCAGTCCCGGCGCGCCCAAGGTGACGATAGACATAATCTGGGTTTCACCTCTAGAAAAAAGCCCGGAGCCGTGGTTTCTTGGCAGGACTCCGGCTTCGGCGGATAAGGGCCTGATTTCATCAAGTTTTCGGCCGTCCACCCGTTTTTTTTCGGATAAAATGGCTTTTGTCACTTCCGCTTCTACGGCCGGCGAGACTAGTTTTTTAATCGCTTCCTGCCGGAGATCGCGGCCGACGCCGGACGAGAAGAGATGTTCATCCAGTTTTTCCTCAATAACTTTTACAGCCACTTTTCTTTCGCCTTTGGTATAATAAGTTTTATCAAAAAGAATCGGTTTTATGTTTTCTTTAAGCCAATCTTTAATTTCAGCGAATAATTTTTCTTTTTCTTTTTCGGCTTCAATTTCTTCTTGGCTTTTTAACTTATTCTTGGCTTCCTTTTTTTCACCCTTAACTGAATTGGCTAATTTTTTTATAAGTTTTATCGCTTCCTGCATTTCTTTCTGGCCGGCCATAATCGCTTTAAACATTTCGTCTTCTTTCACTTCACTGGCTCCGGCTTCAAGCATTATCACTTTTTTTTCTGTGCCGGCAACGATTAGATCAAGATCGCTTTTGCCCCTTTCTTCGTAAGTCGGGTTAAAAATAAATTTTCCTTCCACTCGGCTTACGCGGATGCCGGCAATCGGGCCGTTCCACTCTACTCCGGCAATGGACAAAGCGGCGGAAGCGGCGATTAAGGAAACAACATCATAGTCGTTTTCCTGGTCAACGGACAGAACCGTGATAATAACCTGGATATCTTTGCGGGACGTCTCATTAAAAAGAGGCCGGATTGCCCGGTCTACCATTCGGCCGGTTAAAATCGCTTCGTCCGAAGGCCGGCCTTCTCTTTTTATCCAGCGCGAACCCTTAATAATGCCGGCGGCGTAGAGCCGTTCTTCAAAATCAACCAGGAGGGGAAAATAATCAATCCCCTCTCTTTCGCCTTTAGCTTCCACGACCGTTGCCATAACCACCGTTTCCCCGTACTGGACGGTAACGGCGGCGTCGGCTTGTTTAGCCAATTTTCCGGTTTTAATAGTGAGGGGGCGGTCAAGCCACTTGGTTTCAAAAACTTGTTCTTCTTGTTTCATTTTTTTCTTTCCTGACCGCTAGATTACAGAACTATGAGGGTTGCTCACAGCGCTATCTATCTAACGGCCAAGGTAAGTTAGTAATTAGTTAATTAGTAAATTATTATTAAGGGTCAAATTCAAAGTACCAAATAAAAAATAAATTTCAAAATCCAAAGTTCTAAATCCCAATTTCCAATAAAATCCCAAATAAAAAATATCTTAAGATTTTTCTATTGATTAATAATTTTTTGGTTTGGGATTTGGAGCTTTATTGGAGATTTGGGCTTGGTCATTGGGATTTTTCACTATTTTATCCTTTCATTGAATTCCGCGTCAGTCAGTATTAGTCCGCGATAGTCCGCGACTGGTTATCTTAAGTATTTTCTATTATCGCTTAAATTAGTAAAATCGTCTGACTCTTCTATTAATTTTGAGGAAGTGGTCTGCCGGAAAGCCATTACTTCAACCAGGCACCCCTTAGTATTTTGTAGGTAGCTCATTAAGGGTAAATAATCGCCGTCGCCCGAAACTAAAACTATGACGTCAAGCTTGTCTCCCAATTTTATGGCATCAACCGCTATGCCCACGTCCCAGTCCGCTTTTTTCATGCCGCCGGCGAAAATCTGCAGGTCCTTCATTTTCACTTCAAAGCCCTGCTGGCTTAAGGCCTCAAAAAAAGGCAGTTCTTCTTCGCTCTCCGTTTTTATAACATAAGCCGTGGCCCGGATTAATTTCCGGCCCGCTACCGCGTCTTTCAGGATTTCTTTAAAATTAACCTTTTTGCTGTAAAGATTCTTGGCTGAATGGTACATGTTGGAGACATCAACAAAAACGCCTACCCGTTGTTCCTCGTGCTTTATCATACTTTACAAATTACGAATTTATTACAAACTTACAAATTTTTGTAGAAACGTTTTATACCGTATTTGTAAATTTGTGAAAAGATTTGTTGATTTGTAGGAATTAAAATTTGGCGAGCCAGACTAACTCCTTATTTAATATTGGATTAATAATCTGAAAAGACGGGGTTTCTAGGGTTATTCCTCATCCTCTTCTTTGGTCGGCTCCTCGGTTTCTTCTTCCTCGACTTTTATTTCATCTTTTTTATTTAACTCTTCTTCCAGCCGAATTCTTTCATCTTCCTCTTCCTGCATCCTTTTAGCGATTTTTAATTTAAGCCGGCCGGTTAAATCTTTAAACGCCTTTTCATCTTCTTTCTGCAAATATTTAAGCAGTCGGCGCCTTTCCCCGACTTTTTTTAAAAGCCCGCGCCGGGAAGAATGGTCGTGCTTATGAGTTTTTAAATGCTCGGTCAATTGCTTTATTTCTTCCGTTAAAATCGCAATCTGGACCTGGGGCGAACCTGTGTCATTATCATGGGTTCTGAATTTAGCGATGATTTTTTGCTTGTCTTTTCTGGTAAGCATAGTTTTTGCCTTATCCGAGAAATGGGACATTAGTAAAAAGTTTGTAAAGTTGTAAAGTTATAAAGTTTGTAAAGTTTTGTTCTTTTCTCCCATTATATCCCGTACTTTATAACTTTATGGACTTTATAACTTTCAACTGCGTCCCTATATCCAAGAAAAGGTCATTAATTAATAAGATTATTATAAAATTAACATAATATTAAAATAAGGTCAAGGGGAAAGAAAACCCACGGTGTACGTGAGCTCTTATTTTAATAGTATATTTATATTTTTATAAATTTTAAATATTTTATGATTTTGATATTTATGATATAATATGTGTATAACTGTTGACAATGGTTTGGTAATAGGCTAAAGTCCAACTACAAAAAACAAAAGCTCCCCTTATGCACACTCGGGGAGCAATTGTCGGCCACAGCTTTCGCTGTGGTCTTTGGTTTGCGATAATTATTTTAGACAAGGTAATCGCAAATGGAACCTTGGAAAACTTACCAAAGCTAATCCTTTACGCATGCTGCGAAGGATTTAGCCTTTTTGGGGTAAATTTTCTTACCATTAACCATCTTCCAACGGAAGAAAATTAAGTGGTAACCCGATTTGCACTGTTTCATGAGTGTCGGTTTATTACGAATAAACGACTGTTTCTATAGATTTCGGCGCCAACAGTGCAGGTGCAAAAATGCACCTGAACCCGCCGTTTTTAGCAAGTTTAGATGCATTTTTTTACCTAGTAATGATCTCTGGCAAAAAATATAGCCAGTATTTCCATTATAAAGCAAATAATTTTTTTTGTCAAATAGTTGCTGATATAGTGATTGTATTGTTAATATATAGCTATTGACAAATTAAAAAAATAGAGTATAATATAAAATATATGGATTATTCAACTTTAAATTTAAAAAAATTTAGTAATGTTGGCTCTAAGATTAGCAGAAAAATAAGCATAACTGGGTCATATTCCTTTGGGATACCGCCCGCTTTTTATGAAGAACATGGAATAAAAGATTATTCTTACGCCGTTGTTTTTTATGATGAGAAAAATCAGGTAATTGGTGTGCAATTTGCAAAAGAGAAAGAAAAGGATAGTAGTTTTAAATTAATCCCATATGGGAACGAAGTAAAAATGGGTGCCAGTTTCGTTGCGCGTTCATTTTTTAATACTCATGGCATAGACATTGCTCAAATTAAAGGAAGGTATGACCCCAAAGAACACACCTTCCCGGATATTGGAAAAGTTTTTCTGATAGATCTCAAGGAAAGAAAGCAACAAGAAGAATAAAAATTTAAAAAACTGGGTTTACCCCAGTTTTTTATGCGGAGCGGACGGGACTCGAACCCGCGACCTCTGCCGTGACAGGGCAGCGTTCTAACCAACTGAACTACCGCTCCAAAATAAAAATAGTTTTACCAACTATTAAAATCCTTAGCTAAACAATAACAAAAAATAGGATGATAGTCAACCCCGTTAGAAAATTTTTTCTAACGGGGTCAATATCGGTTTTTTAGCAAAAACTCTTGCCAAAAAATTAGGTTTGCGGTATACTGAAAGTAGTCAAATTGACCAATTTATTATTGGTTTTTATTTTATTAAACTGGTTCAAGACTAAAGGAAGTTGAACCGAAAGCAAACATATGAAAACGGTAAAAAAACAAGGAGACAATGATTTAGACAAAAAAACAATTGAAGAAATAAAAAAAGACTTATTGGCCAGGAAAAAGCGGATTTTAGAGGATTTAGGAGAAATAACCGGCAAAGATAAGCATGATAAAGATGAGCATAAAGCGATATTTCCTGACTACGGCGAAAAGCCGGATGAGAACGCGCAGGAAATCGGCGAATACACCACTAACTTAGCCACGGAAAAAGTTTTAGAAGATACTTTACGCGATATCAATAATGCTTTAGACAGGATAGAAAAAGGCACCTATGGTATCTGTAAATATTGTAAAAAGCCGATTGGGAAAAAGAGAATGCTCGCTCGTCCCGTAGCAAGCGCCTGCGTGGAATGCAAAACAAAACTGCAAAACAGTTAAGTTTTAGTTTACCCCGCACTTTTTATTCAGGCATTTTGCGACGGGGTTTAAATAGGAAATAAAATTTTTAGGTGTAGTTCGAATGGTGTATTGCCTAAAAGTTGCGGGGTCTATGCTAAAATATAACAAAAACATGGCTTTCTGGATTTTATTGGCCATGTTTTTTGTTATCTTAGACCGTTTTTTTAAATTTTTAGCTTCTAGCGGTTATTTTGATAAATCCATTTCAATTGTTGGAGATTTTTTTAAACTGAATTTTATTCCTAATTATAATATTGCTTTTTCCCTGCCTCTTTCCGGAATTTTTTTGAATATTTTAATCATCCTGATAATTATTTTTTTATTGTATGAACTGCTGTTTTTAGGGCAGAAGCAGGAATGGGGTAAAGTCGTCCTCTTGACATTTATTATATTTGGTGCTATAAGTAATATGCTAGACCGTTTAAGGTATGGTTTCGTGGTTGATTATTTAGACCTGAAATATTTTACGGTCTTTAATATTGCGGATGTGATGATAGTCGGAGGTGTCCTGGGGTTAATCCTTATCTTTTGCAAAAAAATAAATTAAAATATTCGTTCATTGTAGGAGGGACAATTGGAAGAAAAGATTATAAAAAAACCGCCTGCGGCGGAGGAAACCTTGCCCATTCTCGGTAGGGAAGAAGATGATCCTCGGCCCACAGATGTAGGCAGAGTTTTTAAAGAAATTTTCAGGCCTCCCGAGAAAAAGGGGGAGGAATAAAAAGAGACCCCTGTTTTTGCCAAACAGGGGTTTTGTTATGCGGCCAAAAGGGTGAATTTTTCTCTTTCTGAAATGGATTCATTTTTTACATTTCCCCTGTTTTCAATTTCGGCCGACTGTCTTTTGGTCTCAAGGATTTCTTCTAAATATTCTTTTGCCCTTTTAATGTTTTTGTAAATATTCGTGTCGCTTCCGCCCGGTATATTTTTTCTTAAATATTCTTCCTGGATCCCAAGCTGGCTTATAATATCCTCCAGGATATATATTTGCAAGGAGGTTTTTCCTAATCTTTCTTTCCCGTTCGGGCCGGCTATAATTTCACACATTTTTTTTAAATTATCATAATCAAAAGCGATAATAACGCTGGGGATATCTTTAAGCTCGCCTTTTTCCGGGTTATCTTCCCAGGTTAAATTAGACTGGAAGTATTTAATAGTTGTCCCCATTTTTCTATCAAGTTCATTTTTTACTTTTATAACTTTTTTCTCTATCACTTCCGGATCATTGGTCACGGTGGTGTCAACCGCTAGTTTAATTCTGTCCTTAGTATCCCATTCAATTACAAAATCAGTGTGATTTATATAATCATCAAATTTCGTAGTTTGGGCAGTCTCACAGTTGTCGCCGAGCCAGCAAGAATGATAAATTTGTTGCCGCAAAACTTCTTCCAATATCCCCCCTCTTTCCGTATGGAGAGCGTGCCCTTTTTCTAATCTTTTGGTTAATTCAAGGTCTCTTTCTATTTCCGTCTTTGAATAAACACCTTCAAAATCTTCTTCTTTAAGACCGGGTTCTTTGACTCTTCTCATCTCATCGCAAACTTTATCCTCGGCGGCTGTTAGTTTCTCGTCTTCGTTAAGTTGGGCTAAAAAATTTTCTCTAAACATAATTAATATTTAATCCTTCTTTTATTACCTTCTAAGATTCCTATCTTAACGTATTTTGTCTTTTTTGGCAAAATTTTTTTAACCCTGTCCGCCCATTCAATTATGGTTAAGGTGTCGGGCCGGTTTAAATATTCCCGCGCCCCGATAGCGATTAAATCTCGCCCTTCTTTTAGGCGGTAAGCGTCAATATGGACAAAATTTTTAATTTTTCCCTTCCCGACTAAATATGCCCCGTCAAATAATTTTTCCTTTGGCGAAATTCGCGCTGGGCGCGATTTAACGGGGTAAACTTTCATTATTACAAAAGTCGGGCTAGTAATATTTTTTTTAAGCCCTAAGCCCTTGGCTAGGCCTTTGATAAAAATGGTTTTACCCGCGCCTAAATTTCCGATTAGGCCCAGTATCGTCCCGCCCTTTAAGGTTTTAGCGTATTTTTTAGCCAGGGCCGAAGTTTCTTTTTCTGAATTGGTTATTATTTCCTTCATAATTTCATTTTAGCTTGTTTTTCATAAAAAAAGAAGTGGCTCTTGCCACTCTTTTTTGTGGGCTTTGTCCTCCGAATCCGCCAGCTGGCGGAGAAGGTGGGCGCACTAGGGCTCGAACCCAGGGCCTTCTCGGCCTGCCCCGTTAATTTTTTTAGGCAGTGGGCAATGTAGGATTCGAACCTACGGCCTCTTCGGTGTAAACGAAGCGCTCTAACCAACTGAGCTAATTGCCCAAAATTTAACGGGGTGAATAAACGAGACGCTCTAACCAACTGAGCTATGCGCCCAAAATTTAACGGGGTGAATAAACGAGATGCTCCCCGCCCGACATGCCTGACAGGGCAGTCAGGCGGGCGGGTAACCAACTGCTTGTCTCGCCGAAGTCCCGAAGGCTCGGGACGAAGGAGGAAGCTATGCGCCCCCCCCTGTTCTGGTGGGCGGAAGAGGACTTGAACCTCCACGACCTTGCGGCCACAAGCCCCTCAAGCTTGCGTGTCTACCAGTTCCACCATCCGCCCTCCGCGTTATTTAAGAGACCTTTTTCTCCTTTAGTTTCTTCTTATATCCTTTCCTTAAGAAATACAATTTAGCCCGCCTTACTTTTTCCTGCTTTTTAATTTCTATTTTTTCTATGGTCGGCAGGTTAAGAGGAAATATTTTTTCCACGCCTACGCCGTCAGAAACTTTTCTTACCGTGATAGTCGCGCCTTTTTCCTTTCCATGTTTTTTGGCGATAACCATGCCTTCAAAATACTGGGTTCTTTCTTTTTCCTCGCCTTTAATATTTTGCTCTTTGATTTTTTGGAAAATACGAACCGTCATGCCGGGTTTTATTTCCGGAATTTTCTTTTTTTCCGATTTTTTTTCTTCAGCCATATTTTTTAAAATAAATATCGCCGCTTAAGGCGAAGTTTTTAATTCTTAAATTCTTGTCTAATTCTATAATAGAACCGGTTTTTTGTCAAGGTTTTGGAGATATGTCGTTGTTCGTGCACGAATAATCTGTTTTTAAAATTCAGATTCCGAGTCGCCTCTTCTCGCCCCTCGAAGCCGAGAGATAGCGAGGCGAAGTGGGGTCAATATTTAGCTGGGATTTAACAAAATCGTAAATTTTATTAAAAACCTGTTTTTTATTTGAGCCAGTCGTATCTAGAATAAAATCGTAATTCTTTTTATTGTAAACATCAATTTTGTAATATTTTTTATACCTTTTTTTATCGCTTTCTTTTCTTATCCGCTGGCTTTTCAGAACGTCGGCCACGGTTTCTAAATTTTTATCCTCGTTCCGACTATGTTTGCCTTTCAATTCTTTAAAAATGCGCTTGGCGGAAACTTTCTCATCTACGTCAAGATAAATTTTTAAAGAATGGGGAATAAAATGCCAGGAGGTCCGGCCTTCAATAATGAAGTTATCTTTAGTTTGTCCTAGTTTTTTTTGGTATTTATCCACTTCCAAATCAGTCACCGGGTCTTTTTCCCCGAATTTATTATATTCGGCTAAAGTCAGGCCCCGTTTTTTTGCCAACTCTCTTCTTATTCCCCCCATGTAATAGCGGGGCCAGTTTAATTTTTTCGCCAATTTTTTAGCAACTGTGCTTTTTCCCGAACCTGAAGCGCCGCTTATAGAAATTATCATATATTTTTATGTCTCAAAGTCATCTTATATTATAATTTCACCATATAATTTTATTTAGGGCAAGAAAATCCCCCCTTCCCCCTTTATCAAGGGGGCAAAATCCCCCTTAGTCCCCCTTTGACGAAAGGGGGCATTTTTAAAAAATCGTAATTTGTTCTATAATAGAGATGGAATGAAAAATTTTTCATTTTTATTTTTTATATTTTATTTTTTAAACCATGTATCTAGAAAAGCTTGAAATTCAGGGCTTTAAATCTTTTGCCAATAAAAACAAACTGGTTTTCCCCGGGATGATTACGAAGGACCGGCGGGGCATTACGGCCGTAGTCGGGCCGAACGGCTCGGGAAAATCCAATATTGCCGACGCGGTGCGCTGGGCTTTGGGGGAGCAGAGCATGAAAACCCTGCGCGGCAAAAAAAGCGAGGATATTATCTTTTCCGGCTCGGACCGGAAAGGCCGGTTGGGCATGGCCGAAGTGTCTTTATTTTTAAATAACGAAGACCGGAAAGCGCCGATAGATTATTCGGAGGTTATTTTAACCCGCCGGCTGTTTCGGGATGGCGAAAGCGAATATTTAATAAACCAGTCCCGCGTCCGCCTGTCCGACGTGCAGATGCTCTTGGCCAAAGCCAAATTCGGGCAAAAAACCTATAGCGTTATCGGCCAGGGCATGGTGGAAGGATTTTTAAATACGAGTTTAACCGAAAGAAAAGAATTTTTTGACGAAGCGACCGGCGTTAAGCAGTTTCAGATTAAACGGGATGATTCTTTAGGCAAGCTCCAGACGAGTTATGAAAATCTTAACCAGGTGGAAATGCTCTTAGGAGAAATTGAACCGCGCCTTAAGAGTCTTACGCGGCAGGTTAATAAATTAGAGAAAAGGGAAAAAATTGAAGCCGAGCTAAAAGGGCTGCAGCTTAATTACTACCGTAAAGTTTGGCACGAAATAAATGATAAGTTTAACGAGTTTAATAACCGGTTTCTTGACCTTGAGAAAACTAAATTGGCGAAGGAGAAAAAATTAGAGCAGTCAAATAATGAACTGGAGAGAATAGAAAAAAAAGATAAAAAAAGTTTGGAATTTGAAAAATGGCAGAAGTCTCTTCTTGATTTGCAGGGAGAAAAAGAGGAAATAGTAAAGCAGATCGCCCGTTTGGACGCGCAATTGGAAGTAAAACTGGAAACGCGGGGTAAATTTGATTTGTCCTGGCTAAATAATAAAAAAGAAGATTTAGCCAAAGAGATAGAGAAAATAAAAGAAGAGGTTCTTTCTCTGGAAAAAAATATAAAATACAGCCGGGACGATTTTACCGCGGTGGAGAATGAAAAAAATCAGATTGATAAAAAATTAAATGAGGCAAATAGCGGCTTGCTTAAGCTAAGTTCCGGGCCGGAATCCGGGGGAAAGGCGAAATTAAACGAAACTTTGAAAAAGTTGCTTCTTAAACTGGAAGAAGCCGGGGAGGAAACCGACCTGGAAAAACTCAAAGAGATTATTAAAAAGATAAAGAGCGAATTTAAGGAAGTAATTGAAAGATTGGGAGAAGAAGATAAGGGCGGGATAGAAAGATTGCGCGAGGAAATCGTTAAACTCACAAAGACTAAAGAAGAATTAATCATAAAAATCAGTGAAAATAATTTAAGAATATCAGCCCGAACGGAAAGAGCCAAGCTTTTAAGGGAAAGGGAGAATCAACTCTCTAAAGACTTAGAAGAAATTTTAGGAAAATTAAAACAAAGCCAGTCTGAATTCGACTCTAGGGAAATAGACAGGGAAAAGGAGGGTTTTAAAGAGAAACTATCAGGGATAGAAGCGCGGGCCAAAGAGATAAACGGGAAGTTAACAAGCTTAAATGCGGAAGAAGAAGAAGCCAGAAACCGCTTGTTCGCTTTGCAGAAAAATATTAACGAACTGCAGAATGAAATAAACGATTTAAACCGCAAGCTTAACGATTTAAAAATTAATTCCACGCGGTATGAAACCCGCTTAGAGGATTTAGAGGTTGAAATAAGGAATAATTTCGGGAGCCCGAAAGAAGTGAGGCAGGAAAAATTTTCCGGCGCCCTTGATTTAGACGCGGCTAAAGAAAAGATGGAGCAATTAAAGCGTCAGCTTGAATTAATCGGCGGGATTGACCCGGAAACGACGAAAGAATATGGCGAGACTAAAGAGCGCTTTGATTTTCTCTCCGGGCAAGTTAAGGATTTAACCAACGGCATTAAATCTTTGGAAAAAATTATCCAGGAACTGGACTTGACTATAAAAGAGCGGTTTGATAAAGAATTTAAAGTCATTTCCGGAAAATTTGAGGAATATTTTAAGATTTTATTTAACGGCGGGGCGGCCAAGATTATAAAAGTGATGGAAGAGGAGGAAAAAGAGGACATAAAGCCAGCTCCGGGCGAGGCGGAAGAAGAAGCTCCGGCTGATGGCCTTGCAGAAAAGGAAGAAAAATCCGGTCTGGATTTGAAAAAAATAAAGTTTTTAAAAAAGCATAATGCCACTGGCCTGGCCGGGATTGAAATTGCCGCCACGCCGCCGGGCAAAAAAATAAAATCCGTGGCTATGCTTTCCGGCGGAGAGCGGGCCTTAACCGCCATTGCCCTGATTTGCGCGATTATCAGCGCCAACCCTTCGCCGTTCGTGGTTTTAGACGAAGTGGACGCCGCTTTAGACGAATCTAACTCGGAGCGGCTGGCTAAAATTTTAGACGACCTTTCCCATAAAACCCAGTTTATTGTTATAACGCACAATCGCGCTTCTATGCGCCGCGCCAATATTCTTTACGGCGTGACTATGGGCGAGGACGGGGTAAGTAAGTTGCTTTCAATTAAGCTGGAAGAGAGTGAATTAGTTAAATAGTTAAGTAGTTAATTGGCTTTGCTATTTAAGCGAAATCTTGGTAAAATAGAAGCATAGGTTCTTATCCGGAATGTTATTTTATATAAAAAATTAATTTTTAATCAAGTAATTTAATTTAAAGCATATGAAAAGAATATATTTTTTAATTATCGTCATAAGTTTGTTATTGGGCGGATGCACGCTACCCACGATAATAGAAAAACAAAAACCAGCCGAGGTCAATACGGGGACGCCTGCCGATATTGGATCGCCGTCATCAGCGGAAAAACCGGCTAACAATAAATTGGATTTAAGCAGCCAGCAATTAAAGAAAGTTCCTGATTATGTTTTTAAGCTGACGAATTTAGAAGAATTGGATCTTTCTAATAATCAGCTTACGGGAGCTATTCAGGCCGAAATCAGGCATCTGCAAAAACTTAAAGTGCTTAAGGCGGATAACAACCTTATGACCGGTGTTCCCGCGGAAATCGGCCAGCTGCAAAATTTACAGATACTGGATCTGTCGAATAACCAGCTGACGGGCCTGCCTTACGAGCTTGGGAATCTGAAAAATTTAAAAACGTTCAATATTTCCGGCAATAACTATTCAACGCTTGATTTAGGTATTATTACCGAAAAATTGCCGGTTAGTGTCAAAATTATTAAATGAAATTAATTAATTCAAGAATAAAAAAATCGTCCCCTAGTGTCGGGGCGGTTTTTTTGTTTGGTTTTGCTATTTTAGCGAGATAGTGTAAAATAGAAGTATGAATTTATATTTAGCTTGTTGTATAAAATTGCCCTAATTTTTTTAATTTTTAATATAGTAATCTTATGAACGAACAAAATATTCCACAACGCGAGGAGCCAATCCAAAGCTCAAATAATCTTTGGAAAATCATCGTTCCGGTCGTAATTACCGCTTTAGTGGTCGGTGGCGGAGTTTATGCGTGGCAAAGGTCTAACCTTAAAGATACAGAACAGAATTTACAGCAGCAGATTGCCAATTTGCAAAGCCAGCTTAATCAATTTCAACAAGGGCAAACGAATTTAAACCAACAAGAAGATATCAACAATCAAGCGAGTGGAGACGACCAAAGCGAGCAGGCGAATGATTTAACTGCGAATTGGGAAACTTATACTGATAATGAAATAGGATTAAGTTTCAGTTTTCCAACTAGTTGGGCGATAGGATATAAGGATAAAAAGCCAAGCCTTTCAATTTATTCTAGCTTGATTAGTAGTTTTCAGACTGGGTGTGGAGAAATGGGAAGTTGCCAGCAAGACGAACTTAACAATAAAAAGAGAATAGAAGATGGCAGTATGCCCGGTATTATTTCTTTTAATGGAGGTAAGGGTTCTTTAACAGCAACTTGCTCTGGCAATGAAGGCGGAGATTTAATTCCAACACCAGCATATATATTTATATTTTATAAGGGCGACCGATCATATACAATCAGCCTGAATGATTTATCTACAAAACTTAATTCAAATATTCTTTGTAATAGCAATAAATATATCCAAGATATAGTTAAGAACATTCCTAATTCCATCCCCGATGCAAACTATCAGACTTATAATGATTTCCTCTTGCTAATTAAACAGACATTAATTTTAGAATAATTTTTTCTTAGAAGAAAAAAATCGCCTCCTAGTGTCGGGGCGGTTTTTTGTTTTATGGTATAATGGAATTAGTTAAAAGTTTGTAAAGTTATAAAGTAATTGAAAATTGAAAGTTGATAATTGAAAATTTATAAAAATATGTCTTCAAAAATAATTTCGGCGGCGGTGGTTGGTTTGGAAGCGGAATTGGTGGAAGTGGAAGCTGATTATGGCGGCGGGCCGTTGGGCGCTTTTGCCATTGTTGGTTTGCCGGACGCGGCGGTTTCCGAATCAAGAGAAAGGGTAAAAAGAGCGGTAAAAAACTCCGGATTTTCGTTTCCTCGAGTGAAAGTAACGGTTAATTTAGCGCCGGCCGATTTAAAAAAATACGGGCCAAGTTATGATTTGCCGATTGCCGTAAGCGTTTTAGTGAAAACCGGCAGAGTTTCGCTCCCTGACGAAGGTCAGAAAATGCTTTTTATCGGCGAACTGGCTTTGTCCGGCCAGGTGCGGCCGATTAACGGCGTTTTGCCGGTTGCTCTGAAAGCCAAGCAAGCCGGACTAAAAACTATTTTTGTGCCCAAAGAAAACGCGGCGGAAGCTAAACTGGTAAAAGAATTAGAGGTTATTCCTCTTGATAATTTAGGGCAGCTGGCTGATCATTTAAATGGCCGGAAATTAATTCCGCCGGCCGGTTATAAAGAATTTGATTTTTCTAATGAAAAAATTTTTTCCGATATGGCTCATGTCCGGGGCCAGGAACATGCCAAGCAGGCGGTGGAAATCGCCGCGGCTGGGGCCCATAATGTTTTAATGTTCGGGCCGCCCGGAGCTGGTAAAACTTTGATTGCCCGGACCATGCCCTCAATTTTACCCAATTTAACTTTGGACGAAGCTTTAGAAATAACCAAAATTTACAGCGTGGCCGGCCAGTTGCCGACCGAAACCGCCCTGCTTACGACCCGGCCCTTCCGTTCCCCGCATCATACGGCTTCGGGCGTAGCTCTAGTTGGCGGCGGCACCTGGCCCAGGCCGGGCGAAATATCCCTGGCTCATCGGGGGGTTTTATTTTTGGATGAATTTAGCGAATTTCCCCGCCAGGTTTTAGAAAATCTGCGTCAGCCCTTAGAAGACGGAGTAATTAACGTTAGCCGGGCCGCCGGGAATTTAAGGTTTCCGGCTAAGTTTATTTTAGTAGCGGCCATGAATCCCTGCCCCTGCGGGTTTTACGGAGATAAAGAAAGGCAATGCACCTGCGCGCCCGGGCAGGTTATAAATTACCGTAAAAGAATTTCCGGCCCGATTATTGACCGTATTGACCTTCATATAGAAGTGCCGCGTTTAAAATTTGATAAGTTGACAAGCGAAGGGCAGGGCGAGACTTCGGAGGTTATAAAAATAAGAATTGAAGCGGCGCGAAAAATTCAGACCGAGAGATTTAAAAATATGCCTTTTATTACTAACTCGGAAATGAATTCGGAAGCGGTAAAAGAATTCTGCCCGGTAGACAATTCTTCGCACGAGCTTCTCCGGTCGGCCGTTGACCAGATGCACCTTTCGGCCCGGGCTTATTTTCGGATTTTGAAATTAGCCAGGACCATCGCGGATTTAGCCGGAGAGGAAAAAATTTTGACCCCGCATATTGCCGAAGCCCTGCAGTATCGGCCGAGGGTGGAGTAAATTCGCATAACGCATAACGCATAACGCATAACGCATAACGCATAACGCATAACGCATAACGTTAGTCCTTAATAGTTAAGGTAATAAATAAAAAAACGGCGGGTTTGCGGCTCGCCGTTTTGAGTTGATGTTTTTTAGTTCAGAATTCGATGGAATTAAGGAACCTGATGGCCTGTCCCCTGTTTTTATCTTGAAAAGACAGGTGCCATTGAATTTCGCTGTGCCACATGCCTTTGCCAAAACCGAAATGTGGGCCATAGGTTATCTGGTCGTCCAGACTTTCTTCCTGAAAACCGAGGTTAAATTTTTCCAAAGGGAAATCTAAGCTATGGTAAGTAAAGAGATTTCTCTCTTTAGCCCTGAAATACCCCTCAATCTGGCTAAGGACTTTTATTTTTTCCCCGGCAAAAGAAAGTTTAGTCCAAAGGGCCGTGATAAAGCGGTCATCTCCTTCGTTTTCCGACAAGACGCCGATCTGCGGGGACAGCCATAGCCAGGGTTTTAGTTTAAGCCAGGGACCGGTGTAGGAAAAGAAAAAGGAAGATCCATCGGCCGGGATGTCCCAGTACAATATTGAAGTATTCAGCCCGGATGATTCTTTTTGGTTAAAGGTGAGACTGCCAGTAGCCATAAACTGGTACTGGGTTCCTTGCCAGGGAAGTTCGGCTTGGGTAGAGACATTTCCCCCAGCCAGAAATGTGGGAAAAAGGATCACTGCCAAGAAAACTTTTCGGTTCATCAAAGCGTCTCCTTTTGTAGGTTTTTGTTAAGGGCTTATTTTAATTTTTAATAAATTAATATATAATAAATTACATAAATCGTCAATTATTTTGATATAAATATACTTATTTTTAGCTAATTTTAAATAGTTTTATTATTAATTCGTCAAAAATATTGACAATTTTAAAAATATTTGCTACCCTATTTATATTGACCCCGTTAGAGATAATTAGAAACGATATTTTTCCGAGTCAGAAGTTTTGAACCAATTATTTAACGGGGTTTATCGCAAAAATAATTATTAATCTCTAATGGGGTGGATGAAACATTATTAAAACTTTTAGAGCAGTCTGGCTTTACGGAAAAGGAAGCCGGCGTTTATTTGGCTTTGCTTGAATTAGGGCAAGGTAAAGTAAATGAAATTGCAAAAAAAACCGAACTTAAGCGCTCAATTATTTATGTTATTTTAGAAAGTTTGATAAAAAGAGGGTATGTAAGTGAAATACCGAATAAAAAGATAAATACTTATCAGGCGACTGACCCGTCAATTATTTTAACTAAGCTGCAAATTACGGCGAAAAATTTTTTCGAGATGCTTCCACTTTTAAGAACTCTTTCTAGTAAAGGGAAAAAACGGCCAAAAATTACTTATCATGAAACAAAAGAAGGAATCTGGAATACTTATGAGGAAATAAGCCGGACCACTACCCCGTTTTTTATTACTTCACACACAAGAATTAAAAAGCATTTTTCTGATGGAGTTGATAAATGGCTTAGCGGTTTAACTAAAGGGATTCACAGATATAAAAGTAAAAATCTCGTGCCGGAAACCGGAGAGGAAATAGAAATCGGAAAAGAATTTTTAAAATTGGGTCAGAAAGTAAGGGTTCTGCCAGAATTAAAGGGTATGAATATGGATTTTGCCATTTATAACAATAAATTGGCGATTACATCGCTTGAAGACGATCCTTTTATCGTTATTATTGAATCAGAAGAATTAGTTAAATCCATGCGTCCGATTTTTGAGATTGCCTGGCAAAAAGGCAAAGAGATAAGGTAACCAAAAAAACAAGAAAACAAGAAAGCAATAAAACAAGAAAACAAGAAAAAAGGGTGTAATTTAAAAGCACGGCGACAGTTTTCTATTTTTTCCCAAATTTGTTATAATATTAATATATCTACAAATTACAAATCTTTTACAAATTTATCACCGTCCCGTCAAGGCGGGATGGCGGGACAAATTCTTACTAAAACGTTTTATAGTGTATTCGTAAATTCGTAACAAATTCGTAATTCGTAGGGGTGAATAACATATGAGAAACAAATTATTAATACTTTTACTTATTTTCTCGTTTATTTTAACCTCGGGTTTTGGCTGCAAAGGAGCGGATAAGGAAACGCAGGAAGCGATGAAACCGGTTACCTTAAATTATTGGCGGGTTTGGGATGGTCCGGACGCTTTTGCCGAAATCATCGCTAATTACAAAGCGCTGCATCCTTACGTCAATATTAATTACCGCAAATTGCGCTATAGCGAATACGAGAAAGAGCTTTTGGAAGCTTTGGCCGAAGACAAGGGGCCGGATATTCTTTCTCTTCATAACACTTGGATAAAAAAATACCAAAGCAAACTGGCGTCCCTGCCTCCGGAAATCACCATGGTTTATCCGGTAGAAAAGGGTACGATTAAGAAAGAAATCGCGCAGGAATTAAAAACGACAAAAAGTCTTAACTTCAGGGATTTAAAAAATAATTTCGTCGATGCGGTATATGACGATGTAATTCTTTCTGTGGCGGACGGGGAAACCGGAAAAACAGGCGAGAAAATATTTGGTCTGCCTTTGGCCCTTGATACTTTAGTTATGTATTATAACCGCGACCTTCTGAATAACGCCGGTATTGCCGAGCCGCCGACTTATTGGAATGAGGAATTTCAACAGGCCGTAAAAAAATTAACTAAACAGGATTCAAGCGGCCAAATTATCCAGTCAGGCGTGGCTTTGGGCGGGAGTAAAAATATAGAGCGCTATAGCGATATTTTATCTATTCTGATGATGCAGAACGGCGCGGTTATGGCGGATGAAAGCGGCAATATTACTTTCAATCAAATTCCGGAGGCCTTGGCGAAAGAGAAGTATAGCCCCGGCTTGGAGGCCCTGCGTTTTTATACGGATTTCTCCAATCCGGCTAAAGAAGTTTATTGCTGGAACAACAATCTGGAAAATTCTTTAGAGATGTTTATTGCCGGCAAACTAGCTATATTTTTCGGCTATGCTTATCATCTGCCAACCATAGAGGCCAGAGCGCCAAAATTAAATTTCGCTATTGCCAAACTGCCGCAGATAGAAGGCAATCTCGGTAATATCAACTTTGCCAATTATTGGGTTGAGGCGGTTTCTAATAAAAGTAAATACATAAATGAGGCCTGGGATTTTGTCCAGTTTGCCACCGGAGCTGAACAGGCGAAGTTTTATTTAACTAAGACAAAAAAGCCGACCGCCTTGCGCTCCTTAGTAAGCCAGCAGATTGAGGATGAAGATATCAGCATTTTCGCCAGCGAGATTTTAACCGCTAGAAGCTGGTATCGTGGCGAAGACGCTAACGCGGCTGAATTGATTATCGGAGAGATGATTGACTCAACAGTGGCGGGTGAAGGTAAAATTGAAGAAATTATAAATTTAGGGGCGAGAAGAGTCCAGCAGACAGTGATTAAGTAGAAAGTTTATAAAGTTATAAAGTAAAAAGTATATGAGAGTTGTAAAAAATAGAAAATTATTTTATTATTTTATTATTTTATTATTTTTTTGTTTTCTTGTTTTTTCCGTTAATGTCTGCTGGGCGCAGAGCGAAATTATACCCGATGGTGGTAAAAAGGCCACGGGCAATTATGAACTTAATGATTTTGTCCTCCTGCTTGTCAATGTTTCCCAGTGGATTTTAGGGATTGTCGGTTCCTTAGCTTTACTGATGTTTATTTACGGCGGATTGATGTTTATAATCTCTTCTGGCAGCAGCGAAAAGGTGACGCAGGCGAAGGAGATTATTGTCGGAGCGGTAATAGGGTTAGTGGTTGTTTTTACCAGTTATATGATAATACAATTTACTATGGGAGCGCTAGGGATAGAGAAGGCAAAAGAAGGGGGATGGGCTGTTACTAGTTGGTTTTAAGCTTGTTTTTATGAATGAATTCAGGCCGAATAAAATATTATCAGCCTCCGAGGCGGTGGCGGAGCAATTGCGCCAAAGGCGGGAGGAAAGGAGTTTAAATTTAGAAGATATTGCCCGGAAAATAAATATAAAGCGCGAATATCTTGAAGCATTGGAGAACGGAGAATATAATAAATTGCCGGCTGGAGTCTACGGAAAAAATTTTCTAAAAGAGTATGCGGTTTACCTCGGGCTTAACTTTAGAAAATTACTAAAGGACCTTGAGGCGGATAAGGGCGCAGGCCAGGCGGAAAATAATAAAAAAATTTTTTCCCAGCAGATTGCCAAGAGATATAATTTTTTGGTTGTTCCCAAAATAATAAGAAGTTTTGTTATAATAATCGTTGTCCTTGCTCTCTTTATTTATCTCGGTCTCTGCCTAAGGAAAATAATTTCTCCGCCGATGCTTTCCATAATTGAACCGTTGGACAATTCGGTTATTAGCAATAATTTTGTGGTTGTTTTCGGAAAAACGGAGCCGGAAGTGCAGATTAAAATCAACGGCGAGCCGGTTGCCTTAAGCCCTGGCGAGAAAGAGAGTTTATTTACGGAAAGAATTAATTTGAAAACGGGGTTGAATACTATAACCATAACCGCCAAAAAGAAGTACGGGCGGGAAGTGACGCTTTACCGGCAGGTATTGGTGAACGAATAGCAATATTAATAGTTTATGTCATAGCTTCGGTTAGTTTTTGCAAATTGAAATTAGCGATTTGTCCTTAGTAATTTGGGGAGGCACTGAACATATCAGTATAATATCCAAATTGCTAATTACTGATTACCAATTACTTTTTATGTTTAAATCTACAGGAGGAAATGCTTTGCTTGACGCCAATTTTATTTTAAGCAAAGCGCAAATTACCGAAAACACGAAAGTGGCCGATTTAGGTTGCGGCGCTTCCGGGCATTTTGTTTTTCCCGCCGCGAAAATGGTCGGGAAAAGAGGTATTATCTACGCCGTTGATATTTTAAAAACGGTTTTGGAGCAGATTAACAGAAGGGTAAGGCAGGAAAATATAGAAAATATCAGGACGATTTGGAGTGATTTGGAAATTTTTAAAGCTACCAAGATAGAGTCAGGCAGCCTTGATACGGCCCTACTTATAAATACCCTTTATCAATCCAGGAAAAGGGTTGAAATTTTGCGGGAAACCATTAGAATGATGAAAAGGGGGGCAAAGCTATTAGTGGTAGAATGGCAGAACGTGTCTTCCGCTTTCGGTCCGCCTTCGGAAGAAAGAGTCAAGCCAGACCTCTTAAAAATCGGAGCGAAAAAATTGGGCTTGGAGATTGAGGAAGAATTTGAGGCCGGTCAATACCATTATGGGATTTTATTTGTTAAATTGTAAAAATAAAATAAAAAAATAATATAAAAATAAAATAAGAAACTAGTAAGGTAAATTATTTCGGCATCCTGTTATTTTATTTTTATATTATTTTATTTTTAAAATTATGGGGAATCTTCTATCGCTAAAATTTTGGTTTAATCTTAGGCCGGACGCGCTTCTGCCGGTTTATCAGAAGATTTTTATTTTTTTTGTTTTGGCTTTAATTGTTTTTTTTCTTTTTTGCCGTTTCTTTGCCAAAAGAAAAAGAGGGCTTTACACTTCTTTTTGGCGCCGTTTAGAGTCTTTTTCTTTGGCTAATACTTTTATCGGTTTAATTCTTCTTTTTTTCAATTATGAATTTGTCCCTTTTCTGTCTGCCCGTTTCTGGTTTCTCTTATGGGCGATTTTTATGCTTACCTGGCTTGTTTTTATCGCTAAATCCTTATTGAAGATCCCGGAAAATAAAAAGAAACTTGAGGAAGAAAGGGAATATAAAAAATACATACCTTAAAATAAAATAATATAAAAATAAAATAATAAAATAAAAAGGCCGATTAAGGTCTTTTTATTTTAATTTTATATTTATGAACCCCGTTAGAAATCTAACTGGGGAAACGACAAAATTTCTAAGTCCCGTTAGAAGTAAGACTTCTAACGGGATAAGCGGGGCTAACGGGGTGAATTACAGACGAGAAGTCGGAAAATTCGGAGAAAATCTTGCTAAGAATTATTTATTGAAAAAGGGGTATGAGATTATTGGGGAAAATGTAAAAATAAGTTTTCAAGAAATAGACATTATCGCCCGACAGGAAAAGATGTTAGTTTTTATTGAGGTGAAAACCAGATTATCTTCGGCTTTCGGCGGAGCTGAAGACGCTTTTGATTTTAGAAAATCCGGCTATTTGGAGAAGGCCCTTGAATCTTATATTTATAAAAATAATTTAGATGAAAATTTAATAAGATTAGACTTTATTTCCATTGATCTTAATCGCGAGAAAAAAATAGCTAAGATTAAACATTATAAGGACATTATTTAAAGTTTTATTAAAATATCAAGACGTTTATCCCCGCCTTATCCACATTTTTATACACAATTTTCTCCTGGTTTTCCCCCAGCTTATTAACCAGTTATTTACTTGACGGGGAAACGGGAGCCGGATAAAGTGGAACTATCATTAGTTATTAGGACCGAAAAGGTCAAATCGGCCTCGCTGGTCTGCACCCCCTTGGTCCTAATTAACCAATGATTAAAAATAAGAAAACTCCATTAGAAATGCGCCGTTTATTGGTTAATTTAAAATATCAACCGCGGCAGAACTATCTTACCCCTGTTCCTGTAGAAGGATATATTTCTAACGGAGTAAATTAATATACTTTAGTAATTAAATCAAAAATAATTATTGCTTTAAAGAGATAAACCATAAAGCGAAGTTTCGCGGGTCGTCTCGTTTGTTAATCGTCGCGCTTTTAGATGTTAATAATAAGCGAAGCGCCTGCGGAGACTTCCGGCGTAAATTAAGGAGGAAGATAATTTTATGATTTTTAAAAAGAAAGCCGCCCTCTTTATTTTTTTTACTCTTTTCGCCTTCTTTTTAGCCGGAGAAGCCAGGGCCGGTCAAGTTAATCCCCCGACCATTATTGAACTGGGGGATAAAAAGGGTAAGGAATTCTCCCCCCAGTTTTTTGTAAAAGGCTTAACTCCGGCTAACACCGAAGTTCTAGTTTATATTGACGGTACCTATACCGATTTTGCCAAAGTAAAAAGAGAAGGAACGGAAAGCGACAGCTTTTATTATGAGCATCCGACGGCTTTGGCCGGCGGAAGTGAAATAAAGCTTATCGGGCGAGATAAAACTTCTTTAGTTTTGTCTCCTCCGGTGGAAGTAAAATATATTATTCTTCCCTTACCCGCCCCGACTTTAGTGAGCCCGGCGCCCGAAAAGATAGTGGGTGAGCCCAAGCCCTATATCACCGGTTTGGTAAAAAGCGGAAGTCTTGCCCATATTTATATTGACGGGGTTTATAACGGAAAAACGAAAATTGTCTCTCACGAATCTGGCACGGCTAATTTCGCTTATCAGCCATTTTTGAATTTAGAAATAGGGCCGCATAAAGTCTGGGCCGTAGCTGAAAATGAACAGGGCAGAAAAAGCGGAATTTCTAATGTTTTAGAGTTTTTAGTTCAAAAACCAATGCCGGCACCGACTTTATTTTCTCCGGTAGTAAATAATGAGACAAAATATAATCAACCCTTTATTATTGGTTTGTCCAAAAACGATTCTTCCGTAAAAATTTTTATTGATAATAAGCCGGCTGGCCAGTTTGCCATATTCAATCATCCCTCCGGCACGGCTAATTTTGCTCTTAGACCAGAAGTTCTAGCCAGAGGCAACCATTCGGTATATGCCACGGCCGTTGACAGCCGCGGTAAAGAAAGCCAGCGATCAAATATTATTTATTTCTCTGTGCGCCAGCCGGTTATTAGCGGAGGAGTTCAGGAAGAAAGGGGCGGATTGGTGGGGAAAATTGAGGAGCCGGCGAAAGAAATTGAATCGGGTTCGCCTTTGATTGTCTCTCCAAGCGGAAATATAGAGAAAGAAGATGATAATAATAAAAATAAAGAAATTTCACGGCTAGGAGAGATAGAGGGAATAACCGGTGAGGAGAACAAGGCAGAAAAAGATGCTTCTGGCGCGGTTAACGAAAGCAGGGAAAAGCAGGGAAAACTAGGTGTGAATTTGGCGGTATTTATTGTATTTATTTTAGCCGTAATCGGCTGGATATTCTGGGTGAACAAGGAACTGGGCAAAGAACAGCGAGAAAACTCCGTTAGAAAATCCGGCAGAGATGGAAATCACGCTGGGATTATTATAAAATCCCGTTTAGAGGCCGGTCAGCCCTTGGCTGATAACTCCAATACAGAGCCGAGGGATGTTATTTCTAACCCCGTTAGAAATAAATTTCTAAGCGGGGCTAACGGGGTAAATAAAGAAAATCAGGAAAATCCGATTTTGCCCGGGGGAAAAGACAATTCCTCTGATAAGTCGGGAGAAAGCAGGTTGTTTTAACTTTAGGGATGAGAATGATTTTTATTAAAACCTCTTTGTTTTCAAATATAAAAATTTGAATGTCGCGCCGTTATTGTTTAAAAAAGGAAAAGGCGGACTAATCCGAAAGAGGCAGACAGGCCCCTTCTTTAATCCCGCCCCGGGTTCATCTTGGGGCGGGATTTGTTTAGGCTAAAATTAGGATTTGCGAATTAAAGATGTTAAAATAAAGAGGACGTTTATAGGATAAATATTTTTATGAAATTATCAGTAATAATTCCGGTTTATAACGAAATAAATACGATTGCCGAAATAATAGAGCGGGTGGGAAAGGTGCCGGTTGAGAAAGAAATAATTGTGGTGGATGACGGTTCAACCGATGGCACGGATAAAAAAATTGACGGCCTCCCCGGGATAAAAACGCTAAAGCATGAAAGTAATCTCGGCAAGGGCGCGGCTATCAGAACCGGCCTGGCTTTAGCTTCCGGAGAGCTCGTTATTATTCAGGACGCGGATTTAGAATATGACCCTGATGATTATTTAAAGTTGATGGCGCCTATTAAAGAAGGATTGGCTGACGCCGTTTACGGCTCCCGAAATTTAGGGAACAACAAACCGGGAACCATGACCTATAAATGGGGAGGCATTTTTCTTTCTCATCTGGCTAATTTTTTGTATGGTCTTAAGATAACCGATGAAGCGACCTGCTATAAACTTTTTAAAACGGATATTTTAAAAAGTTTGAATTTAAAATGCCGGCGGTTTGAATTCTGCCCGGAAGTGACGGCTAAATTAGCAAAAAGGGGGTATAAAATAAAAGAAATTCCGATTTCCTATAGCCCCCGTTCTTTTTCCGAGGGGAAAAAAATAAAATGGACGGACGGCTTGTCGGCGATTTTTACCCTGATTAAACTTAGATTTTTTAGTTGAGTATGAAAGATTTAAGAGATAATTTTTATTGGCGGGCGATTTTGGTTTTTATCGTTTTTTTCAGCATTTTTTTTCTTGGCCACTTGCTGAAGGAGGGTTTTTGGTCAATCGATGACCCTTATTATCACGCCAAGCATAGCGCCCTGATAGCCCAGACAGGAGATTTAACCTTAGTTGAGCCCTGGCTTGAGTTTCACTTTTTGAACTACGCGCCTAACGATCCCTGGTGGGGTTTCCACCTATGGCAGGCGGTTTTTATTTATTTTTTTGGCGTTTTTTTAGGCGTAAAAATTTCTGCCGCGGCCCTTACCGGTTTATTTTTCGCGGTTTTTTATCTTATTTTAAAAAAATTTTCCGTGCGGCATCCTTTTGTTTGGGTTTGCCTTGTTTTTATTTCCTCAAATTATTTTCAGTTCAGAATGTTTTTAGAGAGGCCGCAAATTTTAGGTCTGATAATACTTCCTGTTTTTTCTTATTTGTTAGTTAACCCCATTAGAAATAACGGGGTTAAGAAGAAATACTTTTTGATTTTTTTTCTGGCCTTTTTCTTTACCCTTGCTTACCATTTTTTTCTTTCCTTGTTTCTCCTGATATTTTTTTACTCTCTGGCTGAATATTATCAGGCAAGAAGAATCGACCTAAAGCCGTTTATTTTTACCGGCTTGGGAATTATCACTGGGATTTTACTTCATCCTAATAGTTTAAATTATTTATTCGTGGTTTTTGTCCATTTCGTGGAAGTTCTTTACTTAAAGTTTATTGGCGTTAATTTGGGAGTGGGCATTGAACTTTACCCAAGCCTCCTGCCCGAGTTTATCTTCAGTAATTTTTTGATATTTGTCCCATTCTGTCTGGCGGTTGTCCTGTTTCTGGCCGTTAGGCAGATAAACGAGGACCGGAAAATGATTTTTTATTTTCTCGTAAGCGTTTTTTGGTTTTTGGTAAGTTTGGTGGTTATCCGGGGAACTGATTTTTGGATTCCTTTCGGCTGGCTGTTTGTAATCCTTGTTTTTGAAAAATTTTCCCGGACGGATGACTGGCTATGCGTTAAGGATTTTTTCCGCCGCTACCTTAATTTAAAAATAGCCGGATTTTTTTTCTTTGCTTTTATTTTATTCGCCTCTTTTTTCAATATTGCGGAAAATTTTTTCTTAAGAACCTGGGAGTGCAATAAAAATCTTTTTGTCCGTCATATGGCTGACGCTAATAGCTGGCTTAAAGAAAATACCCCGGCGGATTCCGTTATTTTTTACGATGATTGGTCTTTCTGGCCGATAATGTTTTTCCACAATGACCATAACCGCTATCTTACCGGCATGGACCCGACTTTTCTTTATGAATACAATTCCGAGATTTCCTGGGTTTGGAAAAATATTAGCCACAAAGGGATTTATTGTGATAAGCCGGAACTTTGCTTAGAAATTAGCCCGCGGGACAATATAAAGTTAATCAAGGCGGCTATCAGAGAGACGTTTAACTCAAGTTATATTCTTTTAAAAAACGACCAGCGGCGTCCTTTCGTTAATCTCCTGGCGACGGACAGAAAAGACTTCGCCAGAGTTTTTGACAACGGAACGATTTTGGTTTATAAAATTATTCCCTGACCGCGCCTTGGCGTTATCCGCCCACTTTAATATTAGTAAAAACACATTTCCTTTATTTTCCCGAATATGGTAAAATATAGGAAATAATAGCGAGTTGATAAGCTAGGCGAGATATGATTATTTAAAGGGTAAATATGCCAAAGCCAAGATTTTTTTTGTTAATATTATTTCTTTTTTTACTGCCTTTTATTTTCACCGGCTGTTTTAAAAAGCAAGAGGCGGATACTGATATTTGGTCGGGTGATAAAGCTTCGGAGGAAGATGAGATTATTTCCGAAGAGGGGTCGCAGCGGGAGGCTGAAGCGATAGGAGAGGTTCCTAAGAGCAAAGAAGATTTAAAGAAATTATTAGAAAGATTAGAAAAAGATAGCGCCAAAGCGACTTCAGACATTGATGAATCAACTTTGGATATCGATGCTTCTGCCGTAGAAGAAGGCGGATCGGTTGCTCCGCCGGAAGAGGAAGAAATTGACGTTTCCGATATTGATAATCTTTAATTTTTTCCGATATGGCCAAAAGAAAGATATTTTTTATTATTCTGCCCTGCCTGTTTCTTCTCCCCTTTTTAGCTGAAGCCCGTATTTATTATAGCCCGAATTTAAAGGCAAACGAAGTAGTAACTTCAGATACTTTAGGGGTAAACTGGTACGCGGGCAAAAATGAGAAATACGGCGTCTATTACAAAAAGGAGGGGGCTTATGATTATGTTTTCGCGGCGGCTACCAGTACGCCGTCAAATCTTACTCTGCCGATTATTTATTATAAATCAGGTTTAGAAGTCGGCACTCTTTATAGTTTTAAAGTTAAGGCCTGCGCGGCGGAGTACGCCGATTCCGGAGATTGTTTTTCTTCTGAATCTAAATGTTTGGAAACGGAAGAATGTATATTTTCCAGCCCTTTATCTTTAACTACTAATCCAGGAAAGCCCTTGCCGGACTATGAAAAATTTCCCACTTCGGTTAATTTATTTTGGCCGGCGGTAAAAGGGGCGACCTTATACCAAATCGGATACAAAAATGAAGCCGGGGACAAGTATAACTACATAGAAACAACCCAAAAAGAATATACGGTGAGCGGGTTAGTTTCCGATACCGCGTATAATTTTAAAATTCAGGCCTGTAATAGCCGGAAGGCGGATACCAATAATGATAGAGAATACGAAGAAGGCTGCTCGGGATTCAGCCGGGTTATTTCCCTAAAGACCCCGAAAGAGCAGACCATAGCCGAACTGGAAGGAAATTATGAGAGAAAGAATTTAAGGTTAGAAAAGACTTTAGCGGGTTATCTTGATTATATAAATAAACTTAAAAATTTATCGGCGGCCACCCGTTCTGATTTTATCGGCGAGATTACCAATACCAGAAAGCAGGGGGCTTTGGATTTATTAAAGTCAGAGCGGGAAAGCGTTAAAACGGAAACAAAAAAAGAGGTTATTGAGGCCAAAATAGCGGATTTAGACAAAATCAGAAAACCGCAGCTTGAACTATTAAATTATAAACTGAAGATTTTTAAAAAGTGCGACGGCTATTATAAAAAACTTGCTGATTTGCGGACTAAGGTCGGGACTTTTCCGGAAATTCCCGAGACCGCCAAAGATAGTTTTATAAAAGCCGGAGGGCATATAGATAAAGCCATAGAAAACTATCGGAGTAATTACGAGGAGGCGGTTTTAGCCGGAAAATTACCTGTCGCCGTCGCCAATTTAACCGGCAGTCTTGCTTTTATTAAGACTTTGTACGAAAATATAAATAGGGACGAGTCTTATAAGACGGCCGAAGTCATATATAAAACTTTTTATAGCGTGAGCGAAATTAACAGTAAGCTTGAGTCTCTAAAAAGTTATTCCCGTTTTGATAATAAGAAATGCTTATTTAAGGTATTTATCGGCTATTATCCGGGCGCGGGAGAGGTTTATTTTGAAGATAAATTCAGGGAGATGCTTGACGATTTTGAGAATTATTACCGAGGTTATGTCGCTGATAAGAAATGGGATTCTTACGAAACGGCCTATAAAGATTATAATCATTTAAGGGGAAATGACCGGTATAACAAGGCGGTTATAATAGTAAACAATCTTAAAAAACTTAATTCCATTTTAGTTAAGGTGGACGATTATTATTCCCGGATTAACAGTTTTAGTAAAACTTCTCCGGAGGTTAAAGCGAAAGCCGTGAATTTCAGCGTGGCCATAAAAGATAAACTGCAATTTGGCGTCAATCCTTTAGCTAAGGAAATAGTGGATAATCCGGATAAGGCGACAACCGCGAAAATAAATAGCTATCTCGGGCATAAAACTTTCGGCTATTTTTATAAAGGGGTAAAGCTCTTAAATGATTTTAATATTAGGAGAGAAAATTTAGATAAAATAATAGCCGCGATCGGCGCCTGCCCGGCCGTCACCGGCAACCTTGGGCAAGCCGATTCAAAAAAGATTTTGGCGGAAGGGAAATTAAGAGAATTTTCAGTTGATGACCTTGAGGCGACAAAATTAAAATATAAAGAATTTGAAAATTTTTACCGGGAAGCTTCAAATTATTATAAGGCGGCGATTGCCGAAGCTAAGAAGTGTTTATAATATTTATTATTAGAATAAAAATTCTTGGCAATATTTACAATATTAATTAAAAATATCAGGCCAAGATTAGAGGGGAGGTGAAATATGAAAGAAAAGATCTATAAAAATCTATTAGCGGCGTTTGTAATTATGTTAATTATGGCTCCGGCGTTTGCTTTAGTCCTGCCAGTCCAGGCGCAAGGCCCCGATGAATTACTTTGGGGAAACCAGGAGGAAAATGTGGATGAAGCATTAGGGTTAGGTAATGAAGACCCGAGAGTGATAATTTCGCGAGTGATTAACGTCGCCCTGGGATTTTTAGGCATTATCGCCGTTGTTATAATCATTTTGGGCGGGTTTAAATGGATGACCGCCGGCGGCAACGACGATAAGGTGGCCGAATCCAAAAAATTGATTTTTGCCGGCATTGTTGGCTTGGTTATAATTTTAGCGGCTTGGGGGCTTGCTAAATTCGTTATTGGCGCGCTTTATAACGCAACTGGCGCTAACAATGTATAGTCATTCTTAAAACCGGTTTTAAGAATAAGTGGGTTCCCGTCCCGCCAAGGCGGGACGGGATTCCACTTCCCTGGGCATAATATTTTTTGTGTCCAGAGCAAGTGGAAAATAAAAAATAAGGAGAAAATAAGATGAAAAATATAAAATTAACACTTCTGAACAGGAAAAAAATTATTTTCAGCATTTTTTTAATTGTTTTGTTTGTCGGTTTTGTTTGCGTCCCGGTTGGACAGGCGCAACCTACTGATCCCGATGCTGTTAATTATGGCTTGGATCGGACCGCCAATGAAGGTTTTAACGCTTATGGCGGGACGCCGGCGCAGACCGATATCCCGACTATTATTGGGAGGATTATCGGCGCCGTTTTGTCTTTTATCGGAATTCTATTTTTTGTTTTAGTTATTTACGGCGGCTATCTTTGGATGACGGCCAGAGGCAATGAAGAGCAGGTCGGTCAGGCCATTAGTATAGTAACCCAGGCCACTATCGGTCTGATTATTGTGGCGGCCGCTTATTTAATCACCAGATTCCTGGGGGAGACAATTATAAATCAAGTTATAAGATAACAATGGTTTTTTTAAACAGCAAAAAATTAATAAGTCTGGCGATATTATCTTTTTTCGTTTTTTCTTTTCTTTTGACCGTGGGGTTGGCAAACGCTGAAGAGCCTTTAGGCGGCCTGGGAAATACCGGAGTAGGTATAGGTTATAAGACGGGGGGTGGCGAGGCGAAAACCGGAATTGCCCGTTTAATCGGCAATATTATCGGAGCGGTTATGGCTTTTATCGGTGTTGCCTTTATGGCTTTGGTTATTATGGGCGCGCTTGATATTATCGGCGCCGGTGGTAACGACGAGAAGGTAAAAGAAGGAAAAGATAAAATAAAAAACGGGGCGATTGGTATTTTAGTGATTTTTGCCGCTTATTTACTTACGGTTGTTGTTTTCCGCATAGCCATCGGGAGCCCCGAGTCACCCGAGCTAAATATATTTAAAATCAATCTTTAAAATATGGGCAAAGTAGATACGGCAAAAAAATTAATTTGGTTTTCCCGTCCCGCCCTGGCGGTGATTGTTTTTTCGCTTTCTCTCTCTTTTGCGTTAAATGTAAGTTGGGCGCAAACTGATGCGCCTAAGTCCGGTATTGGCAACTGGGGAAGCGAATTAGATAAAGGAGTTTCAAAGACAGGTATCTATAATACAGAGGCAACAGGGGGGGGGACGGCTGTGGCTATAGCCAAATACGTCGGCTGGATTCTTTTTTTCGCTCCGTTCTTCAGTCTTCTTTTTATGGCCAGGGTAGTTTTAGCCGGTTATGAATGGATGACGGCGGCCGGTAACAGCGAAAAAATTGAGTTGGCGAAAAAAAGGATTAAGAACGCGGTCATCGGGATCATAATTCTAGCTATCCTTTATTTCCTGTCTTATTTCTTTATCAATACTTTTGCCGGATTTACCGGGTATAAAATATAACCATCTTAAATTATATGGCGCATAAAACATTTTTAAAAAAGTTTATTTTCATCATTCTGGCGGTTTTGATAAGTCCGTTTCTAGTAAACGTGGTTCAAGCCGCGGGTGATCCAACAACTTCTTCAATCGGCCCTCTGCTGGAAGTGGCGGGAAACGCGGCTAAGTATGAAACAGGGAAGGTAGAAAGCAATGACATCAGCATTCCGAGTATCGCCGGCGGAATTATAAAAATTTTTCTTTCCATTTTAGGCGTTATTTTTGTCGCTTTAATGCTTTACGGCGGCTATCTTTGGATGACGGCCAGAGGCAATCAGGAGATGGTTACTAAATCTAAAGAGCTGATGACCAGCGCCGTTATCGGTTTAATTATTGTTATTGCCGCTTACGCTATCACTTATTTTGTCCTGTATATGATGGCCCGGGAATATATTCAGCCGGAGGTCACCGGCTTTTAGCTATCCCGCTTAGCGGGACTACAAATTAAGGCATTCGAATTAAATAATATTTGAAGCATTTAAATTTATTTATCTATTGGCAGGTAGAAAATAGGTCAATTTTAATTATTAATATATGTTAAAAATTATCAAACAGGTTTCAATTTTAGCCCTTCTTACTCTGATTTTAACTTTTCCCTATTTTGTTTTTGGGCAGGAGGCATATAAAGGCCCGACAATGAAGGGCGCGCTGGAAGGATTGGGAGGAGCCAGCGGTTATGAGACAAGTGGCATTTCCGAAACTTCAGTTTCCGCTATTGCCGGCACGGCCGTAAGCGTCTTTTTAAGCATCTTAGGCATTATTTTTATAGCCTTAATACTTTACGGCGGCTATCTCTGGATGATGGCGCGGGGCAATGACGAGCAGCTTACAAGGGCTAAAGAGCTAATAACAAGTGCGGTTATTGGTTTAATTATTGTCGTGGCGGCTTATGCCGCTAGTTATTTTATTTTTGACCGTTTAACCAGGCAGACCCTAACTACGCCAGCCGGTAGCGGCGGCTGTCCCCCCGGGCAGGTTGATTACGGCCAAGGTTGTATTACGCCCGGCACTTAAGGTTGGTTATAGCTAAGATAGTTTTAATTATTTAAAATTATGAATCTTTATAAAAAAACAAGATATTTTTTCGCCTTTTTAGTTTTTTCTGTCTTGAATTTTAGTCTGGCTGATTTAGCCCGGTCCCAGGGCTTTGGTCCGGTAGACGGCGGCCAAGCTGAAGCTTTTAGAAACTCATCCGGATTTGCCGCTGCTGACGGGTCGTCTTTAGCGCGAATTGTATCGGTTGTAATTCAGGCCTTCTTAGGCCTGCTAGGGGTTATTTTTTTGGTGCTCCTGATAACGGCCGGATATAAATGGATGACCGCGGCCGGCAATGAAGAAAAAATGACCGAAGCCAAAGGAACAATCTGGCGGGCGGTAATCGGCTTAATTATTACAGTAGCGGCTTATGCCATTACTTATTTTGTGTTTAACAGTTTAGATTGGGTTGGGGGCGGTCCTGAAGCAACCGGCGGATCAGGTTGGGATTAAAAAGAGATAAATTTTTCTAAAGAAAAAGCGTTTGGGTGCTCCAAACGCTTTTTAAAAATGTGAAATTTTTTCCTCACCTTTTACAGTAAGAGAAAAAATTGTATTCTTCCATTTCGCCGCTTTTTTTTACAACATCAACGGTTCGATGGGGCAGGGCCTGGATTCTATCTACCTGGGTAAGAAAATCCCCATCGTACCATTTAACGATATAATAACCTTCCGGCAGATTTATCACCGCCGAGGTCCTCCCCTGGAATTTGAGGGAATGGATTACGCCCAATTCCCTGTAATTCTCTTGAGAGATACGAAAGACCTCGATAATATGGGCACTTCTCGTTGCGCCCATTTCATTTGCCATTTGGCCAGGGTATCGGTTTCTCCCCGGTAATGATTGTTTATTGCCTTGGGATTTTTCCATGGCCAGAACGCCTACTATTTCCTCAATAGCGGCTTTTATTTCCGGTTCCCCGGCTTGTGGCCAGATTCCCTTAAGAACGCTATCTATTTTGGCAACCGTAGTTTCTATTCCCTCTCCGGCAGTTGCCGCTACTTCTTTACCTCCCCGCGCTTCCCTGGCCAGAGCGCTGTCCCTTTCCGCAAGAGCGATTCTTCTTTCCTCAAGGGCAAGCCCCTGTCTTTCCATAAGAATATCGTGTTCCCTGTACTTCATGAAGGTGTCAGCCCTCATGAAGCCGTGCCAATTGTCCTTTTGGGACATTTTTCCGAACATAGCCGGAGCACAACCGGTTGCCGAAACGGCAAGCACAAGCAGGGCAGAGATAAGAGAAAAATTTTTCATGGCAAACCTCCTCAATAAAGGAAATGAGATTATTTTTCTGTTAAGAATATAGGAAAAATACAATGTTATCCAAAGAACATAGTTATATTAAAGTAGCATAGATAGAGATTTTTGTCAAGCGAATTTTCATTGACTTTTTTCTTTAGCTATGATAAGATATTAGTATAGATAAGAAAATCCCTACATTTTTTCATACTATATGGAAAGGTAGGGATTTTTATATACAAATGGAAGGTTTAAAACAAAATCAGGTAAAATTTATATCGCTAAAAAACGCGAAAAAGTTGATTTTTTCGCTAATTTTAGTTTTTTTGTTTGATTTTTTCCTTTTCCCTATGCCGGCTTTAGCTTTAGAGGCGGCGGAAGAGGCAAAAACCCAAGAAATGCTGGCCGAGATCGCTTTAGAGGAGATAAATGAGCCAGGCCAGGTTATTGTTAATCATTTGCCGGAGAATGACGTTTGGGCAGTAGAGAGAGTGGTCCAAAGAGTTATTACTGCTTATAATTCGGAAGTCGGGCAATGCGACGATTCTCCCTGCATTACGGCTAATGGGTTTAATGTCTGCGAGCATGGAGAAGAAGACACAATCGCGGCTAATTTTTTAAAGTTTGGGACTAAGGTGAGAATTCCGGAATTATTCGGGGATAAAATTTTTGTGGTAAGGGACAGAATGAATTCCAAATTTGCTAACAGAGTTGATGTTTGGATGGTTGAAAAGCAGGATGCCCGAAAATTTGGCGAAAAATTAGCCAAAATTGAGATTTTAAGGTAATTTCTAGGACAATTGAATTGGATAATTTGGTAAATGCCCTTTTAAAAAGGGTTTTTATTTTTTCTAAAAAAAGAGCGAGTTTTATCCTTGTTTTTTAAAGGGAGTTCTGATATATTTATAATATAAAATAAATGTTTATGGCCGGATAGCCAAGTCCCCGACATTCGTCGAGGCAGGGT
>JAQTSG010000044.1 GCA_028711415.1 Patescibacteria group bacterium
TGCGGGTAAATCGCGACCATGGCCCAGATAAGAGTGCCCAAAACCAAAAGAATATCCGCGGCCGCCAGAAGATTATTTTTAAGCCCGAACTGGATGGGGGTAAAGATAAGATTAAAAATTAGGTTTAGGGCAAAAGGCAGAGCAACTAAAACCGGGATTTTTTTCTGCGCCGCCATTAAAAAAACCTTGCCAAAGGAAATGGCGATTAAGATATAGAGGAAGGTCCAGACCGGGCCAAAAAGCCAGGCGGGCGGAGACCAGGACGGTTTAATCAGTTGCTGGTACCATTCGTAATTTTGCATAGTTTTGTTTTAGATTTTTTAATTATCCCCATTAGATAAAATAACTATCTAACGGGGTGAACTATACCTCTATTTTCCTCTTTTTTAGGGTAAAAGTCAATTTGGCGGGGAAGCAGGAATTAGGAAGTAGGAAGTAGGAATTTTTGAAATAAAAAAAGCCCTGTACTATACGGTGCAGGGCCTGATGTCTTTCTCGGCCTATCGGCCGGTTATGGATTTTTCAGCCATTGTGGGCTTATGGCGACCATAATAGCGCTCATCGAAATCATCAGGAGGTAAAACGTCGCCCAGTACTTTTGCCTTGATTCCGGGATGGCGCGGCTGTCATAACAGGCGCTCGGGTCGTCGTGATTCGCCCAGTAATGAAGCCCCCAGGCCATAAATATAAGGTTTAAAGGGTCATATTTGCCGGAGATGAAAAGCACGGCCATGAGGGTAACGACGAAGAAGGCCATAATCGCCACTTCGTATTTCGTATCCCGGTTTTCGCTGATGCTGTCAAACAGCCTTTTAGCGAACTGGCCGCCGTCAAACTTCCCGATCGGAAACAGGTTCCAGAGGATGAGGACCGCATTCAGGTTCATTATTCGCAGGAAAGTATCCCAGGTCGCATAGCCCAGGAACCAGAGCAGATAGGTGCCGATGATAACCAGGAAATTCCCGCAGACCCCGGCCAAAATGACCGCGGACTCCGGCTCCCACCCGAGCCTTTTTACCTTCTCCAGTATGCGATCGTCGGGGATGGGCCCGGCGCCGCCGATTATGACCAGGAAGACCATAAGCGACGGGATACCCATCAGCTCATAGGCGATCATGTGGCATAGTTCATGCGTGAAAAGCGCCACGGTCAGGGCCAGGGCGATGAATTCCGGGATGGTGGACCCGAAGAACTTTGCCAGATAGAAAAAAACGAAATAATTCAGGACCAAGGACACGATGGCCACGGCATAACCTATCAGACGTTTTTTTAACACCTGTTTCTCCCCCATTTAGAGGTTTGCGGTTTGATTGCAATGTTCAAAATCAGTTTACAGAATTAACAAGAAATTATAGCATAATATTATGTTTTGTCAATAGTTTAAAAAAGCTCAGGGGTTAACCTGGCTTTTTTATAATTTATGTAATTGATTTTATTTTTTTTTCTTTATCTTTTTCGGAACAGGTTTGGCTTTGGTTTGGCTCTTCTTAGGCATTTTTATCTTTTCCGCCCTTACCTCTTTAACTGGTTTTGGGGAAGCATTGGGATTCAGCACGCTTAAAATTTTATCAAGTTTGGCATTAAGTATTTCAAACTGTTGCTTAGACTGGTCCGGGCCTTTTTCCCCGCCATGCTTTTCCTTTTTAAAACACTGTTCGCAGTAGACCGGTTTTCCGGCAGTCGGTCGAAAGGGGACTTCGCATTCTTTTCCGCATTTGGCGCAGACGGCTTCATACCTTTGCTTGTCGCCGAAGCCGGATCTTTGGCGGTTTCTCTCTCTTCCGCCCCCGGAATTATCTCGGTTCGGTTTTTCAAAGCAGTTATTACAGTAAACCGGTTTTCCGGCGGTTGGCCTAAAAGGCACTTCGCATTCTTTCCCGCATTTATCGCAGACGGCTTTAAACATTCCCGGCCGGCTAAAGTCCCGGCGGTTAAATTCGCTACCATTGCCGGAATTCCGTTTTTCGGCTTGCCCGTCTGATTTGCCGCCTTTTTTAAAAAAATTTTTCATAATTTATGTTTTGCTAATTAATAGTAGGTTCACTTAATAATCTTACTCTTTTTGGAGGGAAAGTCAAACTGACGAAGAATTAGGAAGCAGGAATTAGGAAGCAGGAAGTATGAATTTAATAACCCAACCTTCCCGTTATTCGACGGGACGGGCCTTTTTGAAGGGGGAAATAAAAAACGCCAGGTTCTCGTTTCTGGCGTTTTCGAAAATGTGTTGAAGTTAAAAATGATCAGGCGGGCTGCAGAATTTTTGCGCCCCAGTCTTCCATAGCGGTTGCAGCCCCAAGAAATTCGCTCGCCGTATCTTTGACCGGGCGGAAATGATTGAAGGAATTGTGGTCTACCGGAGTTTCATCATATGCCCTTTCGAAAAATGGAATTTCCATAAGCTTGTCCAGTTTTTCGGAAGGCACGGGTTGGCCGATTTTGGGAACGAATTCTTTCCCTTGATATCGACTCATTACTCCCCAAAGCACATCTGGGAATAAGGTAATAATTACCCTGTCTCCGGCAATTTCTTCAACGTGGCGAACACAGTCGTCTTCCGGTCCCAGTCTCGTCGATGCTCCCAGAACATCGCAATCGTCATCGCGTTCCCTGAGAATTTTATGCACTTTTTTCAGAATAGCGGGCCCGGCCCACCTTCTTAAATCCGGCGTCAGGTCAATCCCGGCCTCTCGGGCTGATTCGTCGAAGTCCGGGCAGTCCTCCAGGCGCCCGAGCATCATTGTTATCACGTTTCGCATCATCCGTATATCCACGCCATTGCGTCTGGCAATTTCCCGCCCGATCCTTACAGCTTCGGCAACGGCGAGCATTTGCGCGACGGTGAAGACCAGAGTCGCGTTCGTTGATATACCTTCGCTTGCGAGCTGTTGAATTCCGAGAATGCCCTGCGCAGTGCCGGGCATCTTGATCATTACATTCGAAGCGACCCCACGGAGCATGTGCGCATACGCAACCATAGCCGCTGTTTCAGTCAGACCCGGATGCACTTGGGCGGAAATCAACCCGCGAATGAAAGAGCTGTTTTCGGCATACCATTTGTAAGTTGGCATCAACCATTCAGCTCCTCCGGCAACAATTCGTTTATACAGGGCCTCGAATAATTGCTGGGAGTTGTTGATCTCTCCCTTGCTCTCTCTGACCATAGAGATTGCGATAGCCCGGAAAGTATCAGGCATGGCTTTGATAACCTGCCAGCTTAGGCCGGGATTGGTCGTGCAACCATCGAACATCTCGCCAGGGACGAAGAAACTATTCAGATCCCTGTACAAAGAATCGTGGCTTCCCAAGGGAGCTTCAGCCAAATACTTACCTTCCCAGATTGGCCAAGCTAGTGGCGATGAATCCCACCAAATTTCTGTTTTGGTTCCTCGCAAACTACGCAACGGACCAGCATCCATGATGCGCTCCTTTCACGGTAGATGGTAGACGTTAAAAAGCAGAAATAATTCTATAATGTGTTGCAATAAAAAAATCGCCTCCTTCCTTGCGATTAGTGAATGTGGACGTATAAAAGGAACAAAATGTGGACCAGACAGGGCTCGAACCTGCCACCCCCTGCTTGCAAAGCAGGTGCTCTACCAGATGAGCTACTGGCCCGGATATTAACAATTAACTTTTGACAATTGACAGTTGACAATTGACTCTTAACAATTGACAGTTGACAATTGACTCTTAACAATTGACAGTTGACCTTTGGCTTTTAGATATCTGTTAATTGTTAACGGTTAACGGTTAATTGTTAATTGTTATTTCCGCTGTATTTAAAAAGAGGCGAGAGCACCCAGGCCATAAATCCGCCGATCATGTTGGTCATAATAAGCATTCCCAGAAAGATTGTCAAGATGCCGACTAATTTATAACCTAAACGCGAGCCGCCTTCCACGCCCAGATATTTTTCGAAAAATCCGATGCGGCCAAAAGCGGAAAGCATACCTTCGGATTTTATAACGATTAAGGCGCCAACCACGATGATGACAGCGCCTAAGATGAAATGACCCATAAAATTAAATTCTAAGCACTAAATCCTAAATCCTAAACAAATTCAAATGTCCAGAATCCAAATGTTTAAAACTTTAATTTTTAGAAAATTCGTAAGTTTGGATTTTGAGCATTGTTTAGGATTTAGATGTTGGGATTTAGGATTTATTAGCCCACTCCTTACCTTTTCTATTTTAAGAAGGAGATAGAAAGCAGGAATTTTTTTATCTAATGTAGTTAAGTGGATTATATTTACGGCCGTTGATGACAACTTCAAAATGAAGATGCGGGCCGGTTGACCAACCAGTTGAACCCATAGCGGCAATCGCAGCGCCTTTGCCGACTTTATCGCCTTTTCCTACGTAGAACTTGGACAAATGGCCATACAAAGTTTTTTTGCCACCACCATGGTTAATGATGATCGCATTGCCATAGCCGGTTTTCCAGCCGGCAAATTCAATCAGGCCGGCGTCAGCGGCATAAATTGGCGTGCCAATTTTGTTGGCAATATCAACCCCGTAATGGCGCCAGGAGAAATACTGGGTAATACGCGAACCGACCGTGGGCCAGTTCATCTTATTGGCCGCCGGCGCGGCATCTGGCGGAGCGATTAAGTCCTTTAAGGCAGAAAGTCCGGAATAGGTTGAAGTCGTAGAAATCGCGTAAGTGATCCGGCGTCCTCCCGGGATAACCAGTTTTTGGCCGGCCGTTAATTTATCCGCGGCGGCCAGTTTGTTGGTTTCCAGAATTTTCGCTTCTTCTACCCCGTATTTTTTAGCAATCGCGCTTATATTCTCTCCCCGGGCGACTTTGTGGCTTACGCCGGTGGTCGGCAAAATAGCCAGGTTTTGTCCCGGGCGGATTAAACTGTAAGCGCTTAAATTATTTTCCCAAAGGATGGTGTTGACGCTGATAGAAAATTCTTCGGCGATAGTTGAGACCGAGTCGCCCGGCTTAACCGCGTAATAAATAATTCCCGAACGGGGTTTTATACTTTTCTTTGTGGCGGCTGTTTCCGGCTTAAGCAGGGCCGAACCTTCCTGGGTGACGGCCGCGATATTTTCTCCCGGCTCTATTTCATCCGGCGCTTTCATCATTGCCTGCGGTTCGCCTTTTAGAGTGGCGGAGTTATCCAGATAAGATTGCTTGACCGGCTCGGTTATGCCTTCTTTATCGGCGAATTCCTCAATTAATTCCTCTTCTTCTATGTCGCCAAATTCGCTTTCTACCAGCGAGGCCATAATGGTTTGGCGGGCCTTTTCCGACATTACGCCGGCTTTGGTCTGGCTGGTAAGGTTAGCTAAGATAATAATTGCTACTAGGCCGGTGACAAAGACCTGGGTGGATTTTTTTTCTAAAAAAATTAATAAAGAGTTTTGGCTTCCCCTGATCCAGCCCAGTCTTTTTCCCAAAGAAAGATAGAAGCTGTAGGAACTTACAACAATCTGGTAAAAGACAAAACGGATAATGGACCGGCTTGGTTTAAAGACAATAACAAAAAAAGCGGCGACCAACCTCTTTAGAAAAATCAGGAATTTAATGAGAAAAATCAGTAAATCCACTGATATTTTTTTCACTTTTATCCCATTTTTCCTGTAAATATAGTTTGGGTTTTATTTTTTTATGGTTTTTTAGAAACTAAAATTATATTAACATTTTTATGGATTTTGGTCAACCAAAATATCAGATATCTGATGTCGGATTTTAACCCACCGATTTTTATTCTAATATTGACTGGGCGGGAGGATGTAATATAATGAAATTAGAATATTTATTATTTAAAGTTAATAATATGGAAGAAATAATTCAGGAAATTTTGGAGTTAGTGAAAAAGAAAATGGAGGAGCAGGGTGCTTATGACCGCGAGGCCTATAAACAGTTTGTTGAGGAAACGATTGATTACTTTGAAGAAAAGGGCAAGCTTACCGATGAAGATAATTTAGAATTTATAGAAGACCAGCTTCTGGATATGTGGGAGGGAGTAGAAGAAAAGTTCGCTTCATAAGGCGGATAAAAACGTTTTTAAATAAAAAAAGACGGGCGTGTTGCCTATCTTTTTTTATACCTCACCCCCGAGAATTTCGGATGTCGGATGTCAGATTTAATCCCCCTTAGTCCCCCTTTAACGAAAGGGGGATAGAAAGGAATTAGACTTTAATTATCACCGGGAGGACCATGGGTCGGCGCTTAGTCTGGCTGAAGAGAAACTGGCTAATATCGTTTCTGATTTTATTTTTTATGTATTCGTCGTCAGCCGGGGTTTTTTGGTTATGGTCTTTAACCATTTTTTTTACTTTCATCCGGGTTTTTTCTATGAGCTCGCGGTTTTCTTTCATATAGACAAAGCCGCGGGAGATTATGTCCGGGTTGCCGATGGTGTCGCCGGTTTTAGAATCAATCGTGGCAATAACAACAATCATGCCGTCGGCCGCCATCATGCGCCGGTCGCGCAGCACTATGTTAGAAACATCACCTACGCCCAAGCCGTCCACCATAACATAATCAGTCGGCACTTTTTCTTTAGTTAAAATTCCCCGGACTTCATTACCGTCTTTTTTAAATTCCACGACCTGGCCGTTGTCAGCTACAAGGATATTATCTTTGGAAAGTCCGACCTGTTCGGCCAGCTGGGCGTGCGCCTTTAACATATAGTGGTTGCCTTCAATCGGCATAAGATATTTTGGCTTTAAAAGCCGCATCATCAGCTTTAAGTCTTCCTGCTTGGCATGGCCGCCGGCGTGGATATCCATCATTTCATAATTAATGACGTTAGCTCCTTGCCGGACCATCATATCCCGCAAAGTCTGGATCGTCCTTTCATTTCCCGGAATGACCGAAGAGGAAAAGATTACCGTATCTCCGGGCTTTAAGCTAATAATCCGGTGTTCGCCATTTACCACCCGAGAGAGAAAAGCGTTGCTTTCCCCCTGAGCGCCGGTGCCAATAATTAAAGTTTTATTATCCGGCAGGCGGCGCAATTCCGCGTCGTCAATCAAAATTTTTGGGTTAAATTGCAGGTAGCCGATCTGGTGGGCGATTTCCACGTTAGCGTTCATTGACCGGCCCTGCAGATAAATTTTCCTTTCGTATTTTTGCGCCAAATCAAATATTTTCTGGACCCGGCTTAACTGCGAGGCGAAAGTGCCGATTATAATCCGGCCTTCAATTTTTTCAAAAATTTTGTCCATTTCATCGCCGATGGAAGATTCGGAAATCTGGTAGCCAGGATGGGTTGAATCGGTTGAATCGGAAAGCATAAGCAGAACGCCGCGTCCCCCGATTTGGGCGATGCGGTTCAAGTCCGCCGGCTTATCATTAACCGGCGAATAGTCAATCTTAAAGTCGCCGGTATGGATAATGGTCCCTAAAGCGGTTTCGATAATAACCGCGAAGCAGTCCGGAATGGAATGATTTATGCGCAGAAATTTAACCGCGAATTCCTTGCCCAGTTTTATTTCCGAGGTTTCATTAATCCTGGTGATATTTAATTTCGGGGCCTGGCGAAATTCAACCTGGCGCTTATCAATCAGGCCGGCGGTTAAAGCGCCAGTAAAAATTGGCGGATTGCCGAGTTTCCCCATAAGATGAGGGATCGCGCCGATATGGTCGTAGTGGCCGTGGGTGATAACCACCCCCCGGATTTTATCTTTTTTCCCTTCCAGATAAGAAATATTGGGGATGATATAATCAATACCGAGCATATCTTCTTCCGGAAACTGCAGGCCCATATCAATAATCATAATATCATTCCCGCTTTCCAAAACGGTCATGTTCCGGCCAACTTCTTCCAGTCCTCCCAAGACCATGATTCTTAATTTTCCTCTTAAGTCCGCTGGCTGGGCGTTAGAAATATTAGGCCTAAATCTGACCTGGCCGTTTCTAGCCGGCAGGTTTCTTTTTTTTGTTCTTTCCGGCGGCCGGTTAGCCGGGGAAAGAGACGATTTGTATTTTGTAATCATAATGTTAGTTAATTTTAAATTTTGTAATTTTTAATTTTTAAACAATTTTAAATTACTAAATTTTTAATGAGTTAATTTGTTCCCGCCACTTTATTATAAAAATTAATTGAGGGCGGGATCCCGCCAAGGCGGTGATAATTATAGAGAGAGATTATATTTTTTAAATTTAAAGTTTGAAGTCGCTAATGAAACCGTTAATCTAAAATCTACAATCTGAAATCAAATCCCCCTTAAGTCCCCCTTTAACGAAAGGGGGTTATAAGGTGCCGAAGAGAGGATTTGAACCTCCACGGAGTTGCCCCCACAGCGCTCTGAACGCTGCGTGTCTACCAGTTCCACCACTTCGGCGTTAACAAAATAAAAGATAAAAAATAAAATATAAAAATTATGGTATTCGCTTCGCTCATAGATTTATTTAATAAATCTGTCGCGATAGCGACACCTAAATTTTTTATCTTTTATCTTTTATTTTTTAATTTTTAGAGTTACCAGATTAGGCGTTTGCCGGTTTTCACGTACCAGTCAGAAATGTTAGCAAAACGATGACTGGGGATAAGAATATTATTTACACTAAACCCCTTTATCTTTTTGCTTTGAAGATAAGTATAATAAGGCGAGTATAAAAATATAGCCGGTACCTCTTCAGCGATAATCTCCTGAAATTTTTTATATTTTTCAATTCTTTGCTCCTGGTTTGAAGTAAGGCGGGCGTCTTCCAGGAGTTGGTCTATATCCTTGTTAGTGTAGTTAGCCAGGTTAGAGCCGCCTTCGCTGGCTTGCGAAGAATGCCAGAAAGTATAAACATCCGGGTCATGGCCGACGACCTGGCCGTAAAGCAGGGCGGCAAAGTTTTTTGGCTTTATAATTTCCGTCTGGATCTGACTTACCGGGATTATATTTAAATTTGTTTTAACGCCGGCTTTTTCCCAAAAGCTTTTTATTTTTTCCGCAATCTTGATATTATTTTCCGTCTCTACCGTGGTTAAGTTTATGGCCAGGAATTTATTGTCCTTTTTGCGCCAGCTGCCGACGCCTTGAGCCAGTTTCATTTCCGCTTCTGCTTTTATTTTTTCATCCGTTCCGCCTTTATCGGTTTCCGCTTTAGCTATTTCTTCGCCTGTAATATCTACTTTTGCCCAGCCGGCTTCAGCAAGAAGTTTTTCCGCTTCTTCCGGGCCGAACTTATATTTTTTCATTTCCTGGTTGTAAGCGAAACTATTAGGCAGGATCGGGCCGTCAATTAAATAAGCGTCTTCTCCGAAAACCGAGGAAACAATCTCGCTTTTGCTTAAAGCGAATGCCAGGGCCTGCCGAACTTTTTTGTCAGCCAAAGCCGGGTTGTTTTTTTGGTTTAAGAAGATGGCAGTAATCTGCGGCTGGTTCAGTTTATGAAAATTCAGGGAATCCTTAGAAATCAAGCTCTCTTTTAAGGCGGAAGGCAGGTAGCTTAAGCCGTTTATGTTGTTTCCATTTAAAGCCGCTACCGCTTCCTCAAAACTCGGGAAGAATTTAAAGATAAGGTTCTCTAAATAAGGCTTAGGCCCGTAATAATCATTATTGATCGTTAAATTATAATTTCTGATGTTTCCGGATTTGTCTTTAGTCAAAGATTTAAACTTATAAGGGCCGGAACCGACCGGTTTAAGGTTAAGTTCAGCCAGGCCGGCCGCTTCCGGAGAAATCGGCAACCAAAGATTTTCAGGGATAATGCCGAAAGTTAAGAGTTCCAGAAAAGCGGCATAGGGTTCGGCCAAATTGAACTTTATAGTTTTTTCATCTACTTTTTCAATACTCACTCCGGTGAAACTACTGCGCAATGGGGATTTGTAGCTTGAATTGCTTATGGCATTAAAGGTAAAAACGATATCGCCGGCCGTGACTTTTTCGCCATTATGCCAGCGGCCATCTTCCCTGATAGTTAAAGTATAGGTTTTCCCGTCTTCGCTTAAAGTGTAATCAGATACTAAATCATTAATCAGCTCTCCTTTTTGCCCGCGGCGAAACAGGGAGGAAAAAATAAGTTGAGAAAGGTCGCTGTCCACGTCGCTCGCGACAGCGTAAAGAGGATTAACGTATTCCGGCGCGCCGATAAGGCCTTCTATGTATTCGCCGCCGGCAACCGGAATCAGCTTGATATGATCTTTATAAAAATTATAGCCGAGGACAAAGAGGTTTATAAAAATAATGAGTAGGCATAGGTTTATAAGGGCCTTTTCTTTCC
>JAQTSG010000045.1 GCA_028711415.1 Patescibacteria group bacterium
CAGCAATTTTTTCGTCACCCGCGTATCCTCGCACAATATAAAATCGACACTGCCCAAAATTCGCAATGCCCTCAAACTAATATCCTCAAGATTGCCAATAGGCGTGCCCACGATATATAACATACTAAACTAAACCCAAAATCCAAAGCTCAAATGTCAAATCAATTTCAAATGCCAAAATCCAAAACTACTTTTGACATTTAGATTTTGGATTTGATTTGTCATTAGGATTTTGTCATTAGGATTTTCATCAAAAATTATAAACTAGAAATTTCTATATTATTTAATATCGTCTCTTCTCTCTTTAACGTATCTCGTCCAATCTTCGGTAATTTCCACAAGAATCTTAAACGGCGCTTCAATAATAAAATCAAGAATAAAGATAAAAATATTTATCTGGGAGAATTTCTCGGTCAGCCATTGGCCGGCGGCGATAATCGGGGTATATAAAAAATCCACTAAGAAAGTGAAAATATTGTCTTTTTCCTCAACCACAATAAATGCCTTGACCGCCCTCCTGATGCGGATGCTGAAAAAACTTACTAAAGCCAGGAAGAATAAAAAGATTATAATACTCACCCAGGTAAAATTAATCTTATCCAGTGCCCAGATTATCAGCCCAAAAGAAAGCAAAAAAGTAATAAAATATATCAAACCAAAGAAAGCGTTGGTAAATTTCCCTCTTTTAGCCGGCTGGCGCAGAATAAATTGCTCTTTCCTTTCCTTTTCCGCGAAAGTTATTTCCTCTATTTTCTCAATTATCTTGGTTGTATTCCTTTCCGAAGGAATGCGCGTAAATAAAACTACCAGGAACAGGAGGAGAGCCGGGAAAGAAACATTTATGGCCAAAGAAACCGGATTAACCTCTTCCCCGAACCACTGGATAGCCGGGATTTCCAGTAAAACCACAAAAATCGATTTGGTTAGAAAAATATAAATGATACTGCGGAAAGCGGCCCGCCAAAGCCTTGATTTTATACTCCCGTATTCTTTGGCGCAGGCCTTCTTTATCAGACGGGGGAAAGCCTTTACGTCATTTTTTATTTCATCATAAACCGCGGCCGGATCTTTTTCTATAACCTCTGCCAAAACGGAAAAATATACCGAGTACTGGCTTACAATTTTATCTAATTGTTTCGCCAATGGGTGGCTAAGACCTTCCGAAATGGCCTTATGCAAAGGCCTTATATTTTGGGCGATCATAGCTATTTCTTCGTCCTTCGGTTTTCCGGTCCAGCCGGCGTTAAAATATTTAAAAAGAATAAACTCCAGCATCTCCTGATCAAACTTTAAAAAATTGCGGTGAATGCTTAAATAAATCTGGACCTCTTTATCTTTTTCATAGGGCAAATCAGGAGGTAATTTTACTTTTTTTATCAATATTTCATAAATATTATTCACAACCGCCTGCTTTATTTTATCCCGGCCTAAACTTTCTTCGATTTCGCTCGCCGCCAGCGACATAAACCAGTTAGTTAAATCGTTTATTTCCTGAAAATCGCCCGTCGCCTGCCCGACTTTGCCGTTCTTAACATGCTCGGAAAAACCGATTCTTGATAAACTATAATTCCTCAATTTCAGGTACTTCTCAATTATGCCGGCAATTTCCTTTATTTTTTCCTCCGGTATTTTATTGTTGGGCAGATAACCGGCTCTGATTAACTCCACTAAAAGATCTTTGGCTATTTCTTCGCTGGTAGAAACTTTTATCGCTCCCTCAATAACTACCTGTCTCTTCAATATTCTTTCCACGGCATTTTTCCGGAGCAAATTTTCTTCTTTATAATCAACCGAATTGCGGATTTTTTCATAATAAAAAGCCATCTTGGAAATGACTTCCGAGACTTTTATTTTGGCAACGTCATCGCTGTCTTTCTCCGGCTCTTTCTGCTCATTATAAATTACCTGAAATAATCTCCTCGCGCTTTCATTTAAAGTAAAGGCATCCTCTTGTTTTTTCATTAAATAAGGGCTAACCATACGAATGATTTAAGAATTAAGATTTAAGAATTACGAATTAATAGATTAAGTTTAAAATTTAATCGCCGGCTTAAATCTTAAATCTTAAATCTGCTTTTATTCTACCCTATTTTTAAATAAAAATCAAATAAAGAAAGCCGCCTGCCAATATCGGCAAAGCGGCTTTGGAAAAACTCGGAAATCAGTTGTTAGGGAACGGGTCGGCTATGTTCGGCTGGAATTTTATTGGTTCCACTCCTTCTACCGGATTGTTCTCCTGATCGACACAGGTAGCTTTGCAGAAACCGCCTGAATCAGGATCAATTTTGATTTTGAAGGGGATATTCTTGCCAAGCCGCCCCAATATCCCAGCAAACTCCATCCCAATTTGTACAGCCGTCGGAAAAGCCATAACTTTCTCCTTCTGGTTAAAGGTTAGACGATTCCAAAAGAGCAAAATAAATTATTTAATTTGAATCCTGCATTTGCGACAATATTTGCATGTGCCCTCCCGCTAAGCGGGATAGTGGGGCTTTTTTGCGGTAGCAAAAAATAACAACAAAAAAGCCTCTTACCCCAAGATTTAGAATAAGAAGCTTTTTCGCTTTTTGTTCCGCTTATCTAGCAGAACCCTATCTTTCCCTTTTGGGTAGAATTTACCACCCGGCTTTATCCGGGTTGGCGGGCGGTCATAAGGTCTAGTCCCTCGCGCCTCTCTTGATACTTTTGATTTTCAAAGATTCTAGAAATAGGTTAGCAAAAAACTAATAACCTGTCAACTCCTGATTCTTTATAGCTTATTTGTCTATTAAGTCTTCAACTAAAAATGTAAATATCAAAATGAAAAATGACAATTTAAAATTCAAAATGAACTAAATAATTTTACATTTTACATTGTCATTTTGATTTTTTATTTTTGATTTTTTATTTTGTATATCCTACCTTGCCTTAAACCCCTCTATAACCTTCTTTTTTGTCTCTTCGCTCCATTTACTTTGCCAGTCAACCGGCGCCTCGTCCCAGAATTTTATCGTATAAATTTTATCTTTCCCGCCCGGCAGCCAGCTTTTATTTTCTCCGAGTTTTTGGTAAATTCCTTCTCCGCTCGCTTTTTCCCAGCTGTCTTTATTAAAAATCCTTACTACCACCGGCTTGCCGTAGCCGGGGACATCCTGATAATAATTAGTGTCCGCGGTCGGCACAAAAAATTCAAGATCAGTATAATCAGCGGTTTCTTTTCTCTGGGTCTGGTAATACAAAAATTCCGGCGGCAAAGTAAGGTTAAATCCTAAGTCTTCATTCCGGTAATAAAAATTTCCGTCTTCCGCCGGCTGGTCCATAATCGGCTCCTTGCCGCAACCAACTAATAATAAAATAAAAAATAATGGAATAAATATCTTTTTCATATCACTCCTACGAATTACGAATCTATTACAAATTTACGAATTCTCTACTAAACGTCTTGTCTGGTATTTGTATATTCGTAAAGAATTCGTAATTCGTAGAATTATTTATTTTAAGAATTTTAAATACTTTTCCGCGTCTTTCTTAAACGACCAGACTTTATAGGCGCTGTAGAAAAAAACATAAGCCACCACTATAACTAAAATGCCCATTACCAAACGGAGCATAAAATCGGTCCAAACAATTAAAATTCCAAGTAAAAGCAAAACGACGCCATTAATAACCAAAGTCCAGATAAATCCGTTTATTTTTTTTTCAATCGCTTTTAAGGGATTTTCCATAAATTTTATATAATTATTTTTTAAAGCTAATTAAATTATAACATATTTATCTTAATATACAAAAGCCCTGCTATTATTCTCTGTTAGTTAAATAATATGCAGGGCTGTCGCTATCCTCCTCGTCGATTTTTTAATAAATCTCTTTGTCGCTCCTGCCAAACTTTTTAATAAAAACCACGCCAGAATAAAAAGCAGGATAAACAACAGGATGCAAATAACTGCCAGCGAAACAAAAAGAAAAATTATTATCACCAATAAAATCCCCAGCAATCCCCCTGCCGGCAAAGATAACCACCAACAATTAGGGAAAAGAATCACTCCCGCGATTGCTCCGGCGATAATAAAAAGGGCGAAGAACAAAATTCCGGATATTTCTATTTTATCCTCCATTCCGATCCTCCTTTCTCTTATTTTCTTTTATAGCAAAATATCTAAATTTGTCAATCCCCATTGGAAATAACCCAAGCGCCAAATTCTAATAACGAATTATTTGGTTATCGGTTATTTTTATGCCCTTGACAGATAAATAACTATCCTGTATTATTAGATATAGATAAAACAACTGCCGAAAAGGCGGTTTTTAATTACTTTAATCCAAATGAAATTCTATGGCTAATAAGTTGATAGATTATATAAAGGCTTCAGTTGAAGAAATGAAAAAAGTTACCTGGCCGACTAAAAAGGAAACCTATAATTACACTTTACTTGTTATCGGTCTTAGTCTGGCCGTCGCGGCTTTTTTAGGCGCCCTGGATTATCTTTTTAACTGGTTATTAGGATTAGTCATAAAATAATTTATAAACAATTTTTGGTGACTAAATTTTCAACATTATAATTGAAAATTGAAAATTGAAAATTGAAAATTGAAAGAATGGCTAAACAAATTTTAAATCAAGGCCGGCGCTGGTATGTCCTTCATACCTACTCCGGCTATGAGGAAAATGTTTCCCAGAATTTAAAGCAAAGGATTGAATCCATGGACATGGAAGATAAAATTTTTAATATCCTTATTCCGACCGAAAAGAAAATCCGGATTAAAAACGGAAAACGCAAAGTAATAGAGGAAAAAATTTTTCCGGGTTACGTTTTGGTAGAAATGATTGTGACTGATGACTCCTGGTATGTTGTCCGCAATACTCCTAACGTCACCGGTTTTATCGGTACCGGCACTATCCCCACGCCGATTAGCGAAAAAGAAGTGAAAGGATTGCAGAAAAGAATGGGTGTGGAAGAGCCAAAATACAAAATTGACGTTTCCGTTGGTTCGCCGGTTAAAATTACCGATGGTCCGTTTAAAAACCTTGAAGGCAAAGTTACCCATATCGACGAATCCAAAGGAAAAATAAAGGTTTCTGTTTCTATGTTTGGGCGGGAAACGCCGGTAGAACTGGACTTTTTGCAAATTAAAAAAATATAACCCCCACAAATCAACGAATCAACCAACGAATACAACGAATTTAGGCTTCTTATTATTCGCATATTCGTTGTTGGATTCGTAAATTCGTCAGGAGTAAAAATAATAAAATAATAAAAACGAATACTATGGCTAAAAAAATATTAACCAAGGTAAAGTTGCAGGTTCCGGCCGGGCAGGCTAACCCCGCGCCGCCGGTTGGTCCGGCTTTGGGCCAGCATGGCTTAAATATCGCTGATTTCTGCTCTAGATTCAATGAGGCTTCCCGGGATAAAATGGGCGATATCATTCCGGTGGAAATTACGATTTTTGAAGATCGCACTTTTACTTTTATAATGAAAACTTCGCCCGCCGCCGAATTGATAAAAAAATACGCGAAAATAAAAAAGGGTTCGGGAAAACCCCTGACTGAAAAAGTCGCCACCCTCACCAAAAAGCAACTGGAAGAGATTGCTATCGCTAAATTGCCGGATTTAAATACCAATGATGTTGAGCAGGCAAAAAAAATTATCGCCGGCACCGCCAGGCAGATGGGAGTGGAGATTAAATAAGAATTAAGAAGTAAGAATTAAGAATTTTAACTATTTATAATAACTTGTGGGAGAATCTTAGTTAAAAGTTATAAAGTCTAAAGTCATAAAGTCGCGGGCTTACCCGAACTTTTGACTTTATAGACTTTAAACTTTCAACTCCGTTCGCTCGCACCACGAAATTATGTCTACAAAACAAGAAAGCAAAAAAGCAAAAAAACAATCGTCGCCAAGTCAGGACAGGGAAAATAACCCGCAATCCGCTCCTGTTGATACGGCCGGATTTGATAAAACTAAGACTTATCCGGTCGGGGAAGCGATTGAACTGACAAAAAAATTGTCAAAAACGAAATTTGACGCTTCGGTGGAAGTTCATTTCCGCTTAGGTATTGATACGAAAAAAGGCGACCAACAAATAAGAGCCACTGTCAGTCTGCCGCACGGAACTGGTAAAACCGTAAAAGTAGCCGCTTTCGTTATGCCGGATAAAGTAAAAGAAGTAAAAGACGCCGGCGCTGATTTAGTCGGCGGCGAAGATCTAATCGCCGAAATTAAAAAGACCGAAAAAACTGATTTCCAAGTGGCGGTCGCGGAACCGGCGATGATGAAAAATTTAGCCCAAATCGCTAAAATTTTAGGCACTCGCGGCCTTATGCCGTCTCCGAAAAACGAAACCGTTACTCCAAATCCGGCCAAAGCCGTCGCCGAATTAAAAAAAGGAAAAGTAAGCTTTAGAAGCGATGACACGGGCAATGTCCATTCCGTTATCGGCAAAGTAAGCTTTCCGGCCGAACAGTTATTAGAAAATTATAAGGCCTTTTTGGAAGCGGTAAAAAAAGTAAAACCGTCCAGCTCCAAAGGGGTTTATATAAAAAATATCGCTTTAAGCTCTTCTATGGGCCCAGGCGTAAGGGTAGTCATCAGTTAATAAAAATAAACGATTATATAAAAACTCAGCTTTTAACCGACGTTCTTGCTTTAAATTAAAAATAAAAAATCAAAAATAAAAATTATTGAATTCGCTTCGCTCATAGATTTATTAAATAAATCTGTCGCGATAGCGACACCTTAATTTTGCCTTTTGATTTTTGCCTTTTGATTTTTGCATCCATGGTGGCTGAGTTTTTTAATTGTTTTATCCTGCTCGCATTACGCAATGCGCATTATATGATCCCCATTTGCCCTCTTTTTTCTTATCTGCTAAAATAGAAATACTTTTAAAAACTCATGTAAAATAAAAAAATATGGAAAATCAAGACAAAAACTATAAACGTCCATCATGGGATGAATACTTTATGGAGATCTTAAACGTAGTCGGACGCAGAGGAACTTGCGATCGAGCGAGATCGGGATGTGTTATCGTAAAAGACAAAAGGATTATCGCCACTGGTTATGTCGGAGCTCCAGTTGGACTTAAGCACTGCGATGAAGTAGGACATGAAATGAGCACTGTTAAGCATGAAGACGGCCATGAATCAAGACACTGTATTAGGACAACTCATGCGGAACAAAATGCTATCGTTATGGCTGCGCGTTTTGGAATTAAACTAGAAGGATCAACGATGTACACAAAAATGACTCCTTGCTACGCCTGCGCAAAAATGATAATCAACGCCGGCATAAAAAGAGTTGTTTCAGAAGAAGATTATCATGCCGGAGAAAGAACTAAAGAAGTATTTACTGAAGCTGGCGTGCAATATAATTTATTAAACGACAAAACCGCTGAGTACGAAGATCAATAATTAATATAAACATATGAAGCAATATTTAGATTTATTGCAAGACATCTTAGATAACGGCGCTGACAAAAGCGACCGCACCGGCACCGGCACGAGAAGCCTTTTTGGCCGGCAAATTCGTTTTGATTTAACCAAAGGATTTCCTTTACTCACTACAAAAAAAGTTTTTTTGCGGGGCATAATCCATGAACTTCTTTGGTTTTTAAAAGGCGACACTAACATTAAATACTTAGTGGATAATGACGTAAAAATTTGGAACGAATGGCCTTTTGAGGGTTATAAAGCGAGCGGTGAATATAAAAACGAAACTCTGGAAGAATTTGTGGAAAAAATAAAAACTGATGATGGCTTCGCTAAAAAATGGGGCGAGCTTGGCCCGGTTTACGGAAAACAATGGGTGCGCTGGCCCGGCTATGATGGGAAACCCATAAACCAGATTGCCCAAGTTGTTGATATGATAAAAAATGATCCGGATTCGCGCCGGCTTATCGTCGGGGCCTGGAACGTGGCTGATATTCAGGAACTGATAAAAGCAAAAAAAGCCGCTCCCCCGCTCTGCCACACCCTTTTCCAGTTTTATGTGGCAAATAATAAACTTTCCTGCCAGCTTTACCAGCGAAGCGCTGATGTTTTCCTCGGTGTTCCTTTTAATATCGCCTCTTACGCCCTATTAACTATGATGATCGCCCAGGTTACCGGCCGCGAGCTCGGAGATTTTGTCCATACTTTCGGCGATGTCCATATCTATAATAACCATAGGGAGCAGGTCAATCTACAATTAACAAGAGAACCGCGGCCATTACCAACTATGAAAATAAATCCGGAAGTAAAAGATATTTTCTCCTTTAAACACGAAGATTTCACTTTAGAAGGCTACGACCCCCACCCCCCAATCAAAGCCCCAATCGCGGTTTAACTTAAAAATAAAATAATAAAATAATATAAAAATTATGTTAAATAAAATAAAAGAAATATTCAAAAAGTATTATATAACACTAATAATATTTTTGTTTTTGTTGATTATACTAACCCCTATTGTACTATCCAACAGGACTCTCAAAAATAATTATAAAAAACAAACGATTCTTCTTAACAACGTTCGAGATCAAAAAAATTTAGATAGTAAGGATAATGCGGATATAATCGCCTGCGAATCTAAGACGGAACAAAATAATCAAGAAGAATATAGATGTACTGGCGACTCCTCTGGATCTCACGAAGCCGAACTTGAAGATATAAATATTATCAAAAAAACAAATGCTAAAACTATTAAAAATAATCTATTTACTTTTTTAGCTCCCGAAAATTGGGAAATTTCGTCTGACGTATTTTCTGACGGTTCGGTCCATGATGATTTTATTAATGTCACTCTTGAAAATACCAAATACGATTTTTTTATTTCTACAACCTCCTTACCTAATTTTATCAACAACTACAGCGCATGCCTAGATGATTGTTTATACAAGGGTGATAATCCTCGCCTTTTCCCATTCGAATACAGCTGTGCTAAAGGATATGGCACTGACCATCTTATAAAATTCTTATCAGGAGAATACATTAACACCGCCACAACTCCAGGACCAACTGGCGCAGAGGGTAGCATATCATATTCGAAATATTTTAATAACAATGTTTTTACAATCACCACTATAGATTACAGGGGTTACCAAGATTATAAATATTTTGACAAGTTTCTTGAGGGGTTGAAAATTATTATTACTTCAATCCAGCCAAAATAACTTTATACCCACCCACCCCCAATAGCGATTTAAGAATTATGGACCTATTTTCCTTAATTCTTAAATCTTAATTCTTAATTCTTAAATTAAATGATTCCCGTAACAATGATGATGGCTATAACCTTAGATGGTAAAATTGCCAAACATGACAAACATTTTCCGAATTGGACAAGCAAGGAAGATAAGAAATTATTTGCAAAAATTTCCCGGGAGCACGGGGTGGTTATGATGGGCGCCAAAACTTTCGCTACTTTCCCCTCGCCCCTGCCCGGCCGGTTAAACGTTGTTTTCACTTTGGAAAAAAATCCGCCGGAGATAGAAGGCGTGAAATGGGTAACCGGCGAACCAGAGCCGATCTTAGCCGAATTGGAAAAAATGGGCTACAAATCGGCTTTGCTT
>JAQTSG010000004.1 GCA_028711415.1 Patescibacteria group bacterium
AACATAATAGAGCTGCTTGCTAAAAACTTTAGTATTCTATACTAAATCCACCCCATCCTCTTCTAAATGGGAGTGAGAGATGTATCTATATTTTACCTAATCAGGGGCTTTTAGTCTATACGGGGTTAATATTCTCTTTTAATTTAAACTTCCTCTAAAAGATTTAATTACTTCTAAGCGCCCAATCATATTTTTCTAATACATTTCCGCCACTTCCTCCTGCGTCAACGCGCGATTGTATATTCTTACCTCATCAATTTTCCCTTTGAAATAATCCGAAGCATTCTGGGTTCTACCTAATATAGTCGGATATGATGTTGAAGTAAGTATTGTTCCGGCCGGAGCATCGCTTTTTTCCAATATTCCATTAATATAGATTCTTCTCTCTCCATTTTTATAAGTATAGGCCACGAAATACCAATTATTATTTACTAATCTCTGATTTGAATAGAGATAGGAAGTTGTGCCGGCCCTGATACCCGCTCTTAAGATTCCATTTTTTATCTGGAATACAAACGGATATATGTATTGTCCTCTCGCGATAATTGCTCTCGTTCCCAAAACATCTTCCGGATTAATCCAGGCTGACATCGTAAATCCATTATCACCGGATATTCCGAACAAACTCGTTCCGACATTAATGCTATCATCCACTCCGTCAAAGTAGTAGGCGGAATCCGCATTTCCGTCTTTATCAGTTGTTAACGCGGCTCCGCTTACAATTCCGTTATTCCCGTTTCCGGAAGCGTCACTAGCGTTCCCGCTCATTGGGAGATAGAGCTTAAGGGAATCATCAACAGCGCTCTCGCACCCTATCGGCGAATAAACACATCCGGAAAGGCTATCGCAAGCGCAAGAAGTACAACTATAAGGAAGAGGCAGACAGGCATTGTCATTCGGAGTAAAGCTGCAGCTATTTGTTTCTTCATCGCAGGCATCTATGGTGCAGGCAACTGAATCTTCGCAAGTTATCGGCGTTCCGGCTTGGCAAGTATTATTTAAACAGGTTTCCTGCCCGTTGCAAGATAAACCGTCATCGCAATCGGAATTTTGGGAGCATCCAATTATCACCTGCGTTCTGGCTTCAGCAAATATCCCTTCTTTTACCGCGATCACTTTAGCCGTATGCGTCCCGATAGAAGAATACGAGCAGACATCGGTTGCCGTTATTGAATCTAGGTCTTGAGAATTATACTGGGCGCTGAAAGGAAAAGTAATATTTGTTCCCGCGTCCGAGCGGTCGCAGTAGAAAGTATAGTTAACAGTGCCGGTGGCGGTTCCGGAAACCGAAGCCGCTAAGTCAACGCCGGAAAGAGAGATTATTCCGGAAGATGGGGTTGCGGATAGAGTCGCTGAAAGGGTCGGAACCGGGGTTTCCCCGCTCGGAGTTCCGTCCCAGCCGGCTAATCTCGCTGCTAGCCACCAAAGGGCTTTAGCTTTTTTTATGTCCAAAGCGTCGTTAGCGTGGTCGCCGGTTATTGTATCCGGCAAATAATCTTCATCATATTCAATATGCCGCCGATACACGGTTCTGCCGCTACTGTCTATTAAACTATAGCGCTCCGTATTATCAAAATTCCAGTTTTCAATATCCGCCTGGTCAAAAAGAATTCCGCCATTAGCTTGCGCGGCCGCGCGAATTTCTTCATTCCACCGGTTCGTATCATATAGAGTGTTAGCCTGGCAATCAGTAACCGCGGTTTGATAGACAAATTTAGTCTGATTTATAGCGCTGTCATTATTAAAGCCCGCCATTGAAGAAAGGAATAAATCTAAATCCGTATCATCAAATACGCCTTGGCTATATGTACCGCCGCACATATCCCAGCACCAGGTCCAGATAGAAGCTTTAAACGGATGGCCTTCGTTAATGGCTTGCGCGGCGGTAATTTGCGTATAATTGCGAGCTTCTTCAGTTGACCAATAGCGGTTGTCATCAACATTATTCGCGCTCCATTGCGAACCAGTGTAATATGATCTTTCTATTTTTAAAGCGCCGTCTTCAATTAAATCGTTAGGGTTGGTTCCGATTTGAACGCTGTAGCGCGGGTCCTGCTCTTCCAATAAAGTCAAACCATTGGGAACTTGCGTGCCGTGAGAAGAGCCCACCCATTGAATTAGCAAATTTTTAGCGGCATTAATCCATTCGTCGGGTATTTGGGAAACATCGGTATGGCGGTGGTCAACAACAATATAGCCGGCAGGAGTTTCAGAAAAAACCGTAATAGTTGTTCTTGCTTCCGCCAGTATTCCTTCCCTCTCCGCGATTACTTTAGCCGTGTATGTGCCGGCGGTTGAATACGAGCAGATATCCAAGGCTGAAAGCGAAGTTAATGATTGATCGTTGTACTGGGCGCTATAGGGTAAAGTGATATCTGTTCCTGTGTCCCATCGGTCGCAGTAGAATGTGTAGTTAATATTTCCTGTCGCAGTTCCGGAAACCGAGGCCGCCAAGTCAATTCCGGAAACCGGAGCGGTTCCGGAATTCGGAGTGGCGATAAGAGAAACGGAGAGGGTAGGATTTGGAGCAACAACTACGGTTTTAGGCGAACCAGCTAATTCCGGGTTAGTCCCCTCCGGAGTGTTAATGGCGTAAACCCGTATTTCATGGGTTCCCGGAGGCAAGTTTGGAAAAGAATAATTAAACCCGTGATTAGGATCTCCGACTACTCCTTCGCCCGCTCCGACAATGTCCGTTCTTAATAAATTCGCTAAAACATTCGCGGCCATAACTCCGTCAATATAAACATGGACATTAATCGGATTGGTTCCGACATTTTGGTCAAAAGCCCAACCAATAACCCGAGTGGCGGACGCGCTGTCAAAACCACCAATCGGCGGATAATTAGTCGGCTGGGGAACCGTTGCGGTAATAGTTGTTCTTGCTTCCGCCAGTATTCCTTCCCTCTCCGCGATTACTTTAGCCGTGTATGTGCCGGCGGTTGAATACGAGCAGATATCCAAGGCTGAAAGCGAAGTTAATGATTGATCGTTGTACTGGGCGCTATAGGGTAAAGTGATATCTGTTCCTGTGTCCCATCGGTCGCAGTAGAATGTGTAGTTAATATTTCCTGTCGCAGTTCCGGAAACCGAGGCCGCCAAGTCAATTCCGGAAACCGGAGCGGTTCCGGAATTCGGAGTGGCGATAAGAGAAACGGAGAGGGTAGGCGGATCAACTGGCGGCAGGTTATTTTCGCAGTCTTGTGGAAAATAAACGCATCCTAAAATACTATCGCAACTGCAAGACGTACAACTGTATGGGAGAGGCAGACAGATATTATTGTTCGGGGTGAAAGCGCAGCTATCCGTTTCTTCATCGCAAGCATCCATAGTACAGGCAATTGAATCATCGCATGTTATCGTCGTTCCAGCCTGGCAAGCATTATTAGAACAAATTTCATACCCGTTGCAATAAAGGCCATCATCGCAATCGGAATCTTGAGCGCATTGAGGAACAATAGTCCCCGCATATAAACCTTCTATTTCCTGTTCGCTTAACACCCTGTTGTATATTCTTACCTCATCAATTTTCCCTTTGAAATAATCCGAAGCATTCTGGGTTCTACCTAATATAGTCGGATATGATGTTGAAGTAAGTATTGTTCCGGCCGGAGCATCGCTTTTTTCCAATATTCCATTAATATAGATTCTTCTCTCTCCATTTTTATAAGTATAGGCCACGAAATACCAATTATTATTTACTAATCTCTGATTTGAATAGAGATAGGAAGTTGTGCCGGCCCTGATACCCGCTCTTAAGATTCCATTTTTTATCTGGAATACAAACGGATATATGTATTGTCCTCTCGCGATAATTGCTCTCGTTCCCAAAACATCTTCCGGATTAATCCAGGCTGACATCGTAAATCCATTATCACCGGATATTCCGAACAAACTCGTTCCGACATTAATGCTATCATCCACTCCGTCAAAGTAGTAGGCGGAATCCGCATTTCCGTCTTTATCAGTTGTTAACGCGGCTCCGCTTACAATTCCGTTATTCCCGTTTCCGGAAGCGTCACTAGCGTTCCCGCTCATTGGGAGATAGAGCTTAAGGGAATCATCCGCAACGGTTTGTTCCGGCAAAATTAAAAAAGAAGACAGCAAAAACGCAACCGCAAGAATGCTGAAACTTCTTAATCTAAACACTTTTTCCATATTTTTTTGCCTCCTTTTTTTCTAAATGTTTTAATATTTTTTAATATGTAAATTAATAATTAATATCCCTAAATTTAACTGGCTGCGCTAAGATTAATAATATTTTAATTCACGCCTACTCCGCTTGGCGGTGCCGGCGGAGTCGTATCAGGCTCAGGCGCTGACGAAAGAACATACTCGTAGGCGCCGGCATCGCAAGCCGATCCTTGCGGCCTTATTACCCCATCGTAATCCGTAGAAGGCGCGTTAGCGCATATTCCTGAATTCACTGCCGGGCTGCTTGCGATATGATGCAAATCCAATTGGGAATAATTGGCAAAAAAAGAGTTTGCTCCCCCTTCCGTTCTGTAATTTATATTGTGATCGGCCGCGCTGGAGGCGTCCAAAGTCAACGCATAATCGGCGGCGATATTATTTCTGACGATTGAATTGGTGGCGGGAACTCCGGCTATGCCTCCATGGATTCGAATTGCCGTATTCATCGAATCGTTGGGCAGATGGTCAAACACCAGATTGTTGGCCACTTTGCTGTTTGAAAGTCTTTCCAAGGTGATGCCGTGATAATGGCTCGTGATCACTACGTTGTTTTCAACTGTAAAATTGGTCGGAGGCGCGTCAAAAGCGGTGATTCCTTGAGGCGAATATTTCAAAGTATCGGTGACGTTGTTTTCGAAGTCCAGAATATAATTGTTCCTGACAATAATGTTGGCCAGGGGCGTAACTTGGTCGGCTCCCCGATGAAATTGAATCGCGTCAAGATGGTCGGCGGGATCAGGTTTGAAATAATTTTTAAAAGTGTTGTTTTCGATGATGTTATTGTTATTTAAGACGGTCATGGAATCGCCTCCAATATTGGTTACGGTGTTGTATTTGATAGTTGAATCTGACGCTCCCACTCTTATGCCCATTCTGATGTTTTTCACTCGGTTATTTGTTATGGTTATATTGCTCACATTTGACGAGCTGGTGTAAATGCCGGTGGTTGCTCCGTAGTCAAGCCAATCTTGAGCCGTCCATCCTGTGATGTCGTTTTTTGAAAACACATCGTTATTTTCGATCGTTATGTACGAAGCTGGATAAGATATTCCTCTGATTTCTATTAAACTTCTCTTGGTGATCGATCCGCTGTGTTCCGTGCTCACGCTCAAACCCTCAAATTTCCATTTGCTTCCCGAACTCAAATATATATATGATAATTTTGGATTATGCCCCGGCGCGGCTTGTATTGAAATATAATCGCTATTAAAATAATTTGACAGGGAAATCGCGCCATGGTAGCCGTCCATTAAATAAACCGAATCTCCGGCTTTAATTGGTGCCCCCGAATTCCGGACTGAACCGTTATAATATTTTGATTCAAACTTATTAGCCGCAAGAACGCTCTCAATTGAACCCCATGGGTGTTCGGACGAACCGTCGCCGGTGGAAGTATTCCCATTAACCGGATCGCAATACCAAAGGTTCCCGGACGCTTCGGCCCTGGGGAAAATCAAGAAATGTACAGACAAAGCAAGAATAAAAACGCAAACGAAAATTAAAGATTTAAATTTATTTTCCATATATATATATTAGCAAAATTTATCATTTTAAACAACCAAAAAAGGCGCAGATATTAGTAAAAGCACCTTTTTTATATATTCATCTATTGAATGGCTAAAATTTCATTTTCAGTGAGTGCCCGATTAAATATTTTCACTTCATCAATCTTTCCCTTGAAGTAATCTGCTCCGTTGAATGTTTTTCCGATTGCGGTTGTTTGATTGGCGGCCGACATGGTTCCCGAAATTGCATTGGTTGCCCTCAACTGACCGTTAACATAGATTTTTCTTTCTCCGTTCTTGAATGTAAAGGCCACATGATACCAATTGTTGGCAACCAGGGCTTGATTTGAAGAAAGATAAGAAGTGGCGGAGGTTCTGATGCCCGCTCTCAACAGCCCGTTTTTCGTTTGGAAGTTGAAAGGATAAATATATTGTCCTCTTGTGATTATTGATCTAATCAAAGAAATGTCTTCGGGGTTAATCCAGGCCGAGACAGTGATTTCATTAGCCTCATAAATTCCAAAATTGTTCGTGCCAAGACTGATGCTGTCATCCACTCCGTCAAAGTAGTAAGCCGAATCGGCGTTCCCGTCTTTATCCGTGGTCAATGTCGCTCCGCTTACCGTTCCATTGTTTCCGTTGCCGGACACGTCGTTGGCGTTGCCGGAGAAAGGAAGGTAAAGATTGAGGGATTCATCAATCGCGTTCTCGCACCCTTCCGGCAGATAATGGCATCCTGAAATAGAATCGCAATTGCAGGACGCGCAGCTATAAGGAAGAGGCAAGCAGGCATTGTTATTGGGAGCAAAACTGCAGCTGTCAGTTTCTTCATTGCAGGTATCATCGGTGCAGTCAATGGAATCATTGCAGGTTATGGGAGTTCCCGCGTGGCACGCATTATTCGAGCAAGTTTCCGCGCCGTTGCAGAACAGTCCGTCATCGCAATCGGAATTCTGGATGCACTGGACGAATATTTCGGTCCTGGTGACGGTTACTTCTCCTTTATCCGGAACCGCTTTGACAAGCGCGTATTTGTTCCCTTCATGTTCTATGATTTTGGCTTCGATCGCTTGATTATTTTGAGTCGCGCTCAAACTATTCCAATCGTTGTTCAATCTGATTTTTATTGTCAAAGGATAAGTGAAATAAACATCGCTCATTTGATCGGTCAAATTGAATTTGATCTCAGATGGGTTCACCGAAGTTACAGTAAGGGCGTTGGTGTCTCTTTCTTGGCCGTATTTGGCGATATTTTTATGGAGATCAAACCAGATATCCGCTTCCTTGCTTTTAATATACGCTAATCCGGCCGCGACGCTTTCGTATGTCCTTTCCGGGGGATAATTGACGTTATGGATGAGTATATCCGTCCAGCCCCGATAATAAAATCCGGAGTTCGGATCCAGAATCATATCAATAGTGGCCGGACTAATATTATTGGCTTTCGAATTCATATAGCAGGTAGCATTGGCCGAATTTGGATATCCGCCGGTCCATCGGGCGCTGGTGTAGTACTTGGCGGCCTCAAGGAAATTGTGTTCATACGCTCTGGAGCCGTCGTAAGCTAAAACTTCTCCGGCGTCGTTGCCGAGCCTTTCCTTGATCAGCCTTTGCGATTCTCTGTATTCTGTGTCATAGCTGCAGCAATCCATAACGTTTTCGGATTGGCAATTATCCGCGCAATGGCCATGGGTCATGGTGTGAGAACCGATATCATGGCCCATGTTGTACAGCCGCCGCCATACATCCCAGGTGCCCGCGTAGCCCATATTTCCCCGTTCAACATAATCCACAATTATGAACCAAGTCATTTTCCAATTGTGAAGATTCATCTGTTCTATCCACCACTCGTGGTCCGGAGTGGCTCCGTCGTCAATAGTGACCGAAGCCGCGCCGACTTTATCGTCATTCCACAAAGAAACATCGGCCGCGCCGTAAGTTGACGGCCAAGTTTTACCGGTGAGTGAAAATCGCGGGTTCTGGTAAACAACCGGGCAATCGGTCAGATTCAATTTTTGGTTTGGATCGGCGGGCGGAATCGGTTCCGAGACATTGATTGTTGTTCTGGCTTCAGCGAAAATTCCCTGTCTCTCGGCAATAACTTTTGCCGTATAAATTCCATTGGTGGCGTATGAACAAATATCTGAAACATTTATCGATTCTATGGATTGGGAATTGAATTGGGCGTCAAACGGAGAAGTCAGGTCGGTACCGAGATCCGAACGGTTGCAATAAAATGTATAATTAATGCTGCCGGTCGCAGTTCCGGAAACTAAAGCGCCCAAATCAATGTCTCCAATCGGAGCGACTCCGAAATTGGGTGAAGCTGATAACAAAACAGACAAAGTCGGGGGGTCAACCGGAGGCACATTATTCTCGCAATTTTCCGGAAAATAATTGCACCCCGAAGCCGAATCGCAGCTGCAAGACGTACAGCTGTAGGGAAGCGGAAAACAGGCGTCATTGTTGGAAATAAAACTGCAGCTATCGCTTTCTTCATTGCAGGAATCCGAAGTGCAAGAAACGGAATCGTTGCAAACCAAAGGAGTTCCGGTTTGACAAACATTGTTTGAGCAGGTTTCCTGGCCATTGCAAAACAAACCATCGTCGCAATCGGAGTTTTGGGTGCATTGGGGAACAATATCTCCCGTATACAGCCCCTGCATCTCCGCCTCCGACAAAACACGGTTATATATCCTCAACTCATCAATCTTTCCCTTGAAATAATCCGAGGCATTTTGGGTTCTTCCTATTATTGTCGGATAGGTCGTTGAATTTAATATCGCTCCGGCCGGAACATCGCTTTTTTCCAATATTCCATCAATGTAAATTTTTCTTTCTCCGTTTTTGTAGGTGAAAGTGACGAAATGCCAATTATTGGCCGTGAGAGCGCGATTCGAATATAAATAGGAAGTGTTATTGGTTCTGATTCCTCCTCTTAATATCCCGTTCTTTATTTGGAACGCGAGAGGATACATGTATTGTCCTCTTGAAATTATATTTCTGATTCCCGAAACATCCTCCGGATTGATCCACGCCGAGATTGTGAATCCGTCGGCATCGGTTATTCCAAACATTCCCGTTCCGATATTAATGCTGTCATCAACTCCGTCAAAGTAGTAAGCTGAATCGGCGTTCCCGTCTTTATCCGTGGTTAATGTCGCTCCGCTTACCGTTCCATTGTTTCCGTTGCCGGAAACGTCGTTGGCGTTGCCTGCCATTGGAAGATATACCTTAAGAGCATCTTCGGCCGTTGAGGTTTTTGGCAAAAATAAAAAAGAACAAAAAATTGCCAAAACACAAAAGAGGCCTAAATATTTCCATCTAAATACTTTTTTCATATTTTTTGCCTCCTTGATATAAATATTAGAAGTTTGTTAGCATTTAACATTCTAGCTGATTACATCCTAGCTAGTCAATAGGGATTAATTCACAGCCACTCCCACAGGCGCCGAGGGCGGAATAACGTCTGCCGCCGAAACGGAAACATATTCATAAGCTCCCCTGTCCCAGACGCCGTCTGAACCTCGGGCATTGCCCGAAAGATCCAAATTATACGGGGAGGAAAGAGAAAAACCCGTTTGAGTCGCTGAAGTTAACCTGAAATCCAAGCTGCTTATATCCGTAAAGGGATTGCCGGCCATCACCTGTTCATGCGTTTCAGCCCCATGGCTTCCCCCAATAAATAAATCATAATCGTAAACACTGGTCGTGTCGCCGGAAGCGAAAGAATAACTGGAGTTTTCGCAATTATACCAAATGTTATTGTAAATCTGATGCCCGCCGGAAGTGGTTACGCCATTAGCAAAAGCTATGCCGGTAACCCCATACGCGCCGTCTATATTGGCAAAAGTATTATTATATATTTTCCAATTGTTAGCTTCCTGCCCGTTTATAACCACGATTGTGCCGTTAGTAACGTTGTATTCTCTTCCGCCTCCTAGAAAAATATTTCCATAAATTTCCCAATTATCAGAAACCGCGAAACTTCCCCTGCTTAATATATCCAGCCAGGCGGTTCCCATGTTTTCCCTGAAAAAATTATTTTTAATGACTATATTATCGCTTCCGGAATCAGCCCAGGGCGCCGAATGCTGAAGTGCGCATTCTCGGTTCCGATAAAGATAGCTGTGCTCTAAAGTCAACCGATTTATATCTTGCGTTAATAAATGGACTCTGCCTGAATGCTTAAAAGAGCAATAGGATAATAATATGTCACTTCCTCCCAGGGCATAGAAGGCGTCATGATCCCAGGCCGTTGTCCCTCCGATATCGCCTTCAAAGACCATATCAGTATGCCGAATTGAGATGTTGCTGGAATTGTTATATACAGATGCCAGCTTCGTGCCGTTTACATCGCTTTGGGTTGTAATTTTAAAACCGTATCCCGAATCCCATGATCCTTGCCCGCCGCCGACTTGTCCATTGAATTCCCAAAATGAAGTATAAAATCTTATTGAAGCGTCAAACACCGCTTGCCCGTCTCCATAGCTGGAATTCCACCCCGCATCAGTCCCATGATCCGACTCTATGGCTTTTTTTATGGTGATATATTGAGTTCCACTAACCGCGTCGTCAAAAGTGTAAGAACTATACGCCCCATCAGCGATATAGTAAGTATCCCCTCGCGCTAAAGTCGCGGGCAGATTCGTCCAGGCATTAGTCCAATCAGAGCCGTTGTTTAAACCGGTAGCGCCAGCTCGGACATAATGAAAATCCCCAGCCGCTTTGGCGGGTTGGGTTTTTAAAGTCTGATGTAAATTTATATAGAAGAAAGTTAAAAAACTAAAGAAAAAAACAAACAAGGCGATTTTTAACAGTCTAAATTTAGGCATATTGATTAGTTGTCCTCCTATTTCGCGCATCTAAAACCAATATTTTCATTAAACTCCATGGGGCCATAGCTTAAATCAAGCCCAAAAATGCCACTTTGGCCACGGACAAATGCCCTTGAATTTCCCCCGCTTACAGTTACTTTAATTTTACCAATTCCATTGTCGGAGTTCAAATAATAAGGCGGCGCTATGTCAAGCCCTTTAAAGTCACTAATTTCAGAATACTCGGTCCAGCCAGCAGAAGACGAGATCGGCAATTCAGCTCGCGTAATAATTTTATCAATCCACTCGCCTATGCCGTCATTTATATAAAATTCATTTCCATTATTCAAAACATACGCCCCATTCTCATTTTTCCGTGTTAGTCCGCTCGAGTCCGTGTTAGTCCGCGCGCGCAAAATATTTTCGGCAATCGTCATCCATTCATTGTCATTCATGAGATGATAATTATCGCCCAATTCTTGGCAAGTCAATTGCGCCTCTCCCTGGCTCAAATTAACCGCGATGCCCCCCGCTTCTAATTCGTTCATTTCATTTAAATTCGCTTGATTCGTGTTTGCGAGCTTTGCTTGCACGCAGAATCCCGGAAGCGTGCCATACTTCGCGCTCCCCGGCGCCCAGACAAATCCGTCTTCGCAATAACCCTCAAAAGCCCCGGCTACGACTTTTCCTTCCACGCCGATATCGCCGGCCGTTTCATCAACCGCTTCTTCCAAAGCGCTTCCGCAGGCCCCGCCGGCGCAGGCCATAATCCGCCCGTCAACCAGCAAAGTGCCAACAATTGAAACTTTGCCACTATTATTAATATTTAAGACACTCACCTCGTTGGCCTGAAAATCGGCGATATCGCCGGAACCGGACTGATTAATCACGAACGCGGTTGTTTCTGTGCTGGTTGCGGTTACGATTTCAACTCCGGCAATTCCGTTTACGCTCATTTTCCCATTATTATCAATTGAAAGCTTATCCTCCATAGCCATGGCGAAGGAGGAGTAATTTGTAATTTGGGATGTTAAACTTGCCAATTGATCATTGAAAATTGAAAATTGATTCCTGATTCCTAATTCATAATTCATAATTCTATTTTCCATTCCTGCCAACACATTTATTATCGCATCAATTTCGTTTTCAACGCTTACAATCTTTTCCCCCATATCATCCGAAGCGACCGTAAGCTTTGTCTCTAAAAGCAATAATTTCGGATCAACATTATTTCCGATTTCTTGGTCTAAATCTAAATTATTTATGGCGTTAGCTATTAAAATATTTACCTCGTCCTCAATTTCCATATTAGCGATTCTCTTTGTTACCTGCTCTTCTACCTGCTCAACTGTTAAGCTTTTATTTCGGCGGGAAATCAAGACATTTATTTCCCCTTTTTCCGAATCCAAACTCTCAAGGGCGACTCCCACCGTCGGATCGCCGGCATTAGCGCGCATGGCATAGCCCGGAGTTGAAGAAGCGCTGGTTAAACTGTCGCCCGGACGAATTGGCCCGTTTTCCGCGGAAACCTTAGCCGGAATCTGGCCGAGCATGGCGATAATCTTATAATTTGGATTATTGGCAAACCCCGCTTTGTTATTGCCGATAATCGCCGGCTTGGTTGAAACCACGCCCATCAAGTTGCCGTCAGCCACCCGCTTGCATCTTTCCACCGCGTTATTTTTGGCTACATCCACGCAAACCGTTTCGCCTGATTGTAAATCCGTATCAACGGTATAGAAATATTCGGCGTAGTCGGCTGAAGGCGACGAGGCCGCGCCGTCATAGGCGATATCTCCGTCTTCATCTACCGTAAAAATTGTCTCACTCGTGGAAGTGGAGATGGCAAAAATTACTTCATTCTCGGCCGGCGAAGCTTTAACCACCGCGAGCTTGGCATAAGGGGAAGTTGTGCCGATGCCGACATTACCGGCCGTGGTCAGACGCATTACTTCATCGCCTGTACCCAGTCTCGCGCTGCCGGCAACGTCTAAAGTGTAAGCCGGGCTTGTTGTGCCGATGCCGATTTTGCCAAGGGATGAGATAAATAAAGTTGATGTGGCCTGTGCCGCACCGGCGTCATCGCCAACAATAAAATTACCTTTAGCCAAAAGAATATCATCAAGACTATTCCAACCGCCTCCGGTCGGCGAGGTGGTAGCGATTACCAAGCCATTAGCGTCAACCGCGAGAAATGTTCCGGCTGGAGTGGCTAAAGAGGAAATTGAGATTGAAGAAGTGGCAGTGATGGCCGAAACCGTTATTGTTCCGTCCACCGCGATATTGCCGGCTACGGATAACGTGGCGTAGGGAGAAGTTGTCCCAATGCCGAGATTGCCAAGAAAATATCCGGTGCCGTTTTCTAAAAAACTCACTAAGGTGGTAGAAGCGGAATTCGTAAGTTCAAAAAGTCTATTAGTTCCCGCGCCCGCGCCCCAGACCGAGAGGTGAGAATAAGGGGTGGTAGTGCCGATGCCGATATTGCCGTCTGCGTCAACTACTAATCTATCTAAATTAGCTGTATAAATTCCCAGCTTATCGGCAGACAGATAGTGATAACCAACTGAACTATCAGATAAAAAACCAACATTATTAGTGGTTTGTAATGTTCCACCACCTATCCCTAATCTTAAAGTTCCATCAATAGTAAAATTAACTACAGAACTTCCGAAATATATACCCGTATCAGTATTCGAAGATTGAGCAATTGTAGGATAAGTCGCGGATCCTGTTTCTACTAAAATCTGCCCAACATCGTTAACAGATAATATGCTCCCTCCGGTTGAAGAAGCTATATTTAGAATCGATTGACCCGCCACGCCTTGGACAGAAAGTTTTGACAAGGGCGAACTTGTTCCTATGCCAAATTTTCCTGATAAATATCCTGTTCCATTTTCTAAAACAGACATCAATGTTGTTGAAGCGGTATCAGTTAATTCAAAAAGTCTATTAGTTCCCGCTCCCGCGCCCCAGACCGAGAGTTTAGAGTAGGGAGTGGTTGTGCCAATGCCGATATTGCCAACTGCGTCAATCACTAATCTATTAGTACTAGCCGTATAGATAGCCATTTTATCGGCAGCAAGATATCTATAACCAAGTGAAGCATCGCCATCAAAAGTAACATTGTCTGGGGTTAACATGGAAGTATTCCCAACTCCAAATACTCCGGTGCCATTAATAGAAATACTAACCATATCATTTGCTATATATATACCCGTATCCTTATTGGAAATTTGGGCAAGCCCCGGAATAAGACTCGATCCTCCTTCAATTAAAATCTGCCCGCTTGCTACTTCCAACGAGCCGGTCGGACTCGTCGTCCCAATTCCCACATATCCATTCGCCAGCACTGTAAACAAAGTTGAAGTAGCGGTTCCGGCAGTTGTGGAAGCAATCGTGAATAACGGGGTGTTCACGGCAGTACTGGCGGAATTTGAAAGGGATAATAGAGCGTATGGAGAAGTTGTGCCGATACCGACGAAGCCATCCCGAATTATTCTCATTCTTTCAACACCTGCGCCGACAACTTCACCTGTCAAGAATTTAAAGCCAGTAGAGCTATCAGAAAAAAGTTCTCCGCTATTGCTGCCTATAGTGACGCCATTGCCATAAATAGTGTTTGATGTATAAATTGACCCATTCACATTCAATTTATAATCTCCCGGCGCCGCCGTCCCAATTCCCACATTTCCCGAAGAATAATCATAAACGAATCCGCTGGTTTCAATAGCAAGGCCTCCGGCGAAAGTTGAAGTTGCCGACGCCGAAGTGGCGGTAAAATATGGAGCCGAAATTGAAGAAGTGGCAGTAAGGGAAGAAGCCGTGATTGTCCCGTCCGCCGCGATATCGCCGGCCACGGATAGTTTGGCGTAGGGAGAAGTTGTGCCGATACCAACCGCTGAATTTCTGATTCCGCCGGCCGCGTCAGATTCAGCGTAAACAGTTAATAATTGATTGCTGTCAATCGCAAGACCGGCGCTCATCTTAGTGCCGGCAGCCGCTGAAGAAGACACCGGCATATTAAATAAGGTAATTTGACCGGCGTCTTCAGACGCTTCTAAACTTCCGGTTAAAATAGGCGCTCCGAATTCTATTTCGTGATTGGAATTAATTTTTACCAGATTAGTGGACGTCCCTGTCGTATCCGTCGTATAAATCCAGCTATCATTTTGAATCCCAATGGCGCCCAAAGAATTTATTGAGAGCATTGAATAACCGGTAGTGGAAGCGATATTTAAAGCCGAAACTCCCGCAGTTCCATTTATATAGAACTGGCTGGATGGAGCCGCGGTATTTACTCCCAAATATCCGCTCGGGTTAATATAAAAGCTATTGGCCGGAGCCGCCTTATTTACGGTGAGTCCCGCGTTATTACCGGCGGTAAATCCTCCGCTAATCGTCGTGGTCGCGGTTGCCACCGGCGCGTAAATATTTCCATCTTCGGTGGCGTAAAAAAGAGTGGTTGAAGCGGTATTGGTTAATTCAAAAAGTCTATTTGCTCCTGATCCCGCGCCCCAGACAGAGAGTCTTGAATACGGAGTGGTTGTGCCGATGCCGACATTGCCGGTTGAAGACACAAATATTGAAGACGTGGCTTGCGATAATCCGTCATCATCACCGACTAAAAATAATCCTTTAGCCAGAGCGCTTCCGGTTAAAGAACCTCCCGAACCAATAGCCGCCCAAGAGCCGCCTAAACTTTTAAATTCCATCGCGCCCGCGTTATCCCTGAAACCATAGCCGTTTGAAGATGTGGTAGTGCCAAAATTTAAATATCTATTTTCACCTTCAACGAATAAATTTCCATAAACTGAAAGTTTGGAAGATGCCGTGGTTGTGCCTATTCCAAAATTTCCCAATAAGTACCCGCTTCCATTTTCAAGAACATACATTAATGTTGTCGATGCGTTATTGGTTAATTCAAACAGGCGATCCGTTCCCGCTCCAGCTCCCCAGACCGAGAATTTAGAATAAGGAGTGGAGGTGCCGATGCCGACGTTGCCGTCTGTATAGTAAATACTTGTCCCAGAAATATCCCAGGTTCCGCCGGAAGCGCTCCCTATGTTAGTCCAAGTTCCGCCTGAATTTTTAAACTGCAAAGTTCCGCTTGAGTCGCGGAGGCCGTAGCCGTTTGAGCCGTCCGTATAACCCCAGTTAATATATTGGCCTTCTCCTAAACCGAGATTGCCGGCAATATCCAATAAATGGTTAGGACTGGTTGTGCCGATGCCAATATTGCCACCGCTAGCAATCATAAAAACTTCGTTTGAACCGTCAAAAATATCAACAATATTGCCTGAACTATCTTTACTCACGCTTAAACCGCCGGAGCTTATTAAACCTTCGGTTCCGGCGGAAAGGCCGATAGCGCTGGCAAAACTGCTTACGCCTAAACTAGTAAGCTGGGTATGCCCGGCGGAAAATGTGCCGCTTACATTTAAAAAATTAGTATTTAACGTGCCACCCACGTTTAGATTACTGTTGATGGTGGCATTATTAGCGCTTAAAGTAGAACCTACGGAAACATTGCCGGAAAATTCGCTTGGGCCGCTTACGTTAAGCCCGCCCCCGACTTTTACTGGACCGTCGCCGTAGATCGTGCCTCCGACTATTAGGTCGTCATTGAAAGTGGCCGCGCCCCGGACTAATAAATTTCCCCCCACTATTGTGGTTAGACCGGTTGAAGACGGTAAAACTGTAGTCTGCGGCTGGACAACAACTTGGGTTGAAGCGGCTATCCCGCCCGGGCTTGCCGAGACCGGAGCGGAAACGGCCGGAGCGGAAGTAACCGGGGTTAAAGGAGCCGTTCCAACCGCCGGCTTTTTAGCCGGAGCGGCAACTTTAGGAGCAGTTGGAGAAATAATCGCGGCCGCTCCCCCTTCTTTAGCGGGAACTTCTTTAGCGGGAACTTCGACCAACTTTTTCTCTTCTTGTTGCTGGCTATAATATCTTTTTAAGGAATCTGGGATTATAAAATCTATAAATTTCGTATAAAGATCAAGAAGCGACTCGGTTGACCGGGAAGTTTCTTTCAAAAAATTAACTCTACTAATCTCGGTATAGTTTTTTACTCTCTCATTAGTTTCCGTAAGATCAGTCCCCAGTAGCGCTAATTTTCCCCCGCCGGCTTCCGACACCCCTTTTACCCGTCCGGCGCTGGCTAAGGTTAAATCGGCTACCTGCCGATTCAGTTTAAAAGATAAATCTCTTTGGGCTTGAGCTAAATTTTTTAGGGCGGAGGAGAAAAAATCTCTTGCCGTCCCGCTCATCTCAGAAGCGAAAGACCGGACTTCGGCAATAACCGAATGGCCGGCGGCTTCGCTTATGCCCGCTACCCGGCCGCGTCCATTATTGTAAGTATCTAAAATATTATTTTTATATTCTATCTTGTCCGTATAAAAATTTTGCCAGGCGACAACCGCGCGGCGGGTAAAATTTTCCGCCCGACGGCTTACTATTTTTTTTATTTCTTTTGCCGGCTCTATTAATTTTTCCGCTCGGACAATAATTTTTTCTTTAGCCGTCATAATCCGGCTGATTCCTTTTTTTATAACAGCGACATTCGGTTGAATTTTATTTTCATAAATCGGCTGCCAGGTAGCGCCGGCCTCCTCGGCTAAAACAAATATCTGGCGGCTCAATTTTTCTTTAACCGGTTCAGTAATTTTTTTTACTTCTCCAATCATTCCATTCGCATATTGGTTCGCTTTTTTAAAAGCCGGACTCTCGGCCACTAACCCGCTCGCTTCTTCCATCGCTTCTTCCGCCGATTTTACGATTGCCCGCGTCGCTTCCACCGGAACGGCTAAAGTTTTATCAAGCCCCCGGGCGAAAGAAGCGGAAACGCCCGGAGCAAAGAAAGAAAAAGAAAAAGCAGCCACTAATGTCGCGAGACAAATGGCTGCTAATTTCGCTTGCCGGGTTCGCCAAAAATTAAAAATTAATTTTCTTGATTTACCCGCTAAACTATTTACGATGCCAGAAAAATTTTTAAAAACTTTATTACCCCAATCGGTTATAAAAGTATTCGCGCCATTCGCTTTCACCCGACGAAATTTTTTCTTAACAAATAATTCCCCGGGGTTAGCTCGCGCCATTCGCATAATACGCGTAATATTTTTTTCTTCCTCGTTCGCCCGCTCGCTCCAGTTATTTAAAGATTCACTTTTTTCATCCGCTTTTTCTAAAACTGACAGGTCCAGCTCCTCTCTTCTTTTTTTTATAACCCTTTCCCCCGCCTCTTTCTCTTCTAACTTTATCTCTTCTCTTACCCCCCTTTTTTCCGCTAGTTCTTCCCCTAGATTCTCTTCCAATTTTTCTACTTTCCCGCTACGGGCGTGCATCTCTAAATACTCGCCGAACCACTCCCGCGTCGTAAAATAATTCCGGCCGATTTTTTCCGCCCGTAATTTTCCTCTTTGCACCAAAAGGGAAAGATAGGTAACCTTATAAGGCACCTCTTTAGCTAAACGGCGCAGAGGAATTAATTTCTTGTATTCCTCTTTATTTTGACTAAGCATGGGGATAGCTTTTTTCTGCCTTTTTATGGGCAAAAAACGATTTTATATTATCAGAACATTATCATAGCTTCCTATTAACAATTATACCACATATTATCAATATTTAAAAGAAACTACCTGAATTTATTACAATATCTTTTGCCCAATCAATTCAATAGGCGCGGATGGAATCAAAACTCGCGCCTCTCCTAATAAAAATTGCTTATTTTAAGGAAAAATTAACTAAACGATTTAGTCTGGTCTTTTCGTTTACGCCGGGAGTGTTAATCTCGCGACAACCACAAAGCTGAAGATTGTAAAAAATTCAAAACGAAAAATTGAAAGTTATCCACAGTTGAGAGAATAAACCACCGAACTGAAGCGACCGGCGAGAGCGATAACCCGCCTGCTAACAAGTAGGCATCTTCCAATCCTTTAAAACAGCCGCCACCCGCTTAACCTTTATGCGCGCTCCTCCGTTAAGACGATAAAAATCAGCACATTATCAAACGCTTTTGGGGTTATATTATCTTTTCATTATCTTTTTAAAACTATTTTTAAGCGCGAAAGTAAAATTTAAGCTGGCTAACCCGACCAATACTTTAATGTCCAGACTAAATGGCAATGGCAATACGCGATAATTCATCTTACATATTATCGTATTGGGTATTAATAAATCATCTCCCTTCTGGCTAAAGGTAATTTATACACCGAGAGCAATATCTTTAAACGCGCTCGCCGGTTAACACGAGTAATTTTTATTATTTTATTTCTAAATTATTCCGCCCCGTCTCAGCGGGTGCCAACTTCTAAGTTATAAGTTTTGTTTACTAATTTATTTACAAAGTAAACTCTGCCAACGTTTATGTTAACGCCCGCGAAATATAAAAAAACGCCGGATATCATCCAACGTTTTTTTATATTTTATTTTATTTTTATTTTTTCAAATTACCGTTTGCTCCACTGCGGGTCGCTTCCGCTCCTTAAAGAAACCTTCCGGTTTCCTTAATATTCTTTCCCTTGAGAAAGCGGATAGGGAAAATCCTTTTCCCTATAACCCTTTGACCGCAATGTCGCAAACTACCGTTTGCTCCACTGCGGGGCTCTTCTGGCTTTTTTCAGGCCAGGTTTCTTTCTTTCCGTCTTGCGGGCGTCTCTGGTTAAAAGTCCCTTAGATCTCAAGACCGGCCTTATCTCTTTATCAAAGGCGACCAAAGCTCTCGTTATGGCGTGTCTTACCGCTTCGGCCTGGGCGCTCTTTCCGCTGCCTCTTACCAAAACGGAAAAATCAAAATCTTTTAACCGGCCGATTAACTTAAGCGGCTGGAGAGCAACTGCCATTTCGCCTTCGCTGAAATATTGATTTATTTTTAAACCGTTAACAATAATAAGCCCGCGGCCGTCTTTATACAATCTCGCCTGTGCGGAAGAAGTTTTCCTCCGTCCGATCGCTTTTATAAATTTGCCCCTAAACTTTATCTCTTCATTTTCTTTCTCTTCTTTTTTGATTGTACTTTTTTCTGCCATATACTAAATAATATAAAAATAAAATAATATAAAAAATAAGGTTTGATAACTCTTTTATCTAAACAGCTAACCCGCGCATTCCTTGCTATTTTTATTATTTTGTTATTTTATTATTTTGTTATTTTATTATTTAACAATCAGTCTCTTAAGCATCGTCTTACGGAATCTAACCGGCGGCAACATTTCCCTTACCGCCCTTCTTAAAATTTCCGCCGCTCCGTCCGGCCGTGACTGCTTTAACTTTCTCATTGTTTCCGTTTTTAATCCCCCCGGATAGCCGGAATATCTAAAATAATTTTTTTGGTCTAGTTTCTTCCCGGTAAATTTCAATTTATCAATATTGGCTACTTCCACGATATCCCCATTATCAAGCCGCGGCTCAAAATCCGGTTTGTTTTTGCCTCGTAAAATAACAGCAATCTGGCTAGCCAATCGACCGACTGATTTACCGTCAGCATCAATTTTATGTAGTTTTCTTTCGATCTTAGTCATAAGACTTTATAAACTTTAAGACTTTTTACTTTAGACTAGTTCTATCTGCGCCATCTCCGCCCCGTCTCCCTGTCTCCTGCCTATTTTGACAATCCGCGTATAACCGCCTTTTCTGTCTTTATATCTGGCGCCCAAAACCTCCATCGCCTTCTTTATCGCCATCGGCTGCGGCAAAGCTTTAATTAATTTTCTTCTCGCCGTAAGATCGTTGGCTCGGGCCGTAGAAATCAATTTTTCTACCAGAGGTTTCACGGCTTTGGCTTTGGCCTTTGTGGTTTTTACTTTTTCGTATATTAAAACACTGGAAACCAAATTCTTAAGCATCGCTTCTCTTGGCCCCTTTTTTCTGTCTAAAATTGTTCCTTTATTCCTATGTCGCATATGCTAGTTAACTAGTGATTGGTTAATTAGTTAAATAGTTAAATGTCTTTATGATTGTTATTTTCCTTCTTATCTCTTAAAAATTTTATATAACCGTTTATTCCTTTTATTAATTCAGTATATTTACTATATATAAATTCGGCTATTATCCTTGAAACAAAACCTTTTTTATAAGCTCTTACGATACCCGCTCTAGTTTCGCCAGCTTCTCCTCTAGCTATAAACATTCTGCTCATTTTATCTCCCCAATAATATCTATAATAAGCTTCCGAAATATTATCAGTCGATGACGAAGATGATCTTCTCAACTGATCAACACTGCGATACCTTTCGTCTTTAGGAAACCTCTCAGTTACTCTATATATAAATAATTCTAACCTCTCAGATAGTTTATAAATTTTAAAATTCTCTATCCCCCAACTTATCCCCCCTTAAACATATTTTAATTAACTAATTGCCTAATTAACTAATTAACTATTCACTCTTCTTCGGTCTTCCCCTCTTCTTCTTAGACTTATCCTCTTCTCCGGCTGAATTTTCGCTTTCTTCTTTTTCATCCTGCTTGTCCGCCGACCCGGCCTTCGTAGCTGAAGCTACTTCGGCGAAGGAGGCAGTCTCGGCGGAGGCGGAATCCTGACGAAGGGCTTTTTTCTCTTCCTTCACCTGTTTTTCTCCTCCAGCGGCAATTCCTTCTTTAGATAAAAGGGAATTAAACTGCTCAATTAAGATAGCCACAGCCTGTTCAAACGCTTCCCGCGGCGTAATTGTGCCGTCGGTAATAATATCTATTATCAACTTATCCCAATTAGTCATTTTACCGACACGGGTATTTTCCACCTTAATGCTTACGGAAAGGACCGGCGAGAAAATAGAATCCATTTCTATATAGCCAATTTCTTTATTCTCATTCTCTATATTTTCCACCGGCCTGTAGCCCCGACCCTGGCTAGCGTAAATTTCAAGATTTAAGCTCCCGGCCATATCAGTAATATGAGCTAAAACTAAATCCGGATTTTTTATTTCCACCTGTGAATTCTTAACGATATCACCCGCCTTCACCTCTTTCTTCCCATGAGCGTCTAATTCCAGTTTAACCTCCTCCCCGGAAAATACTTTTAATCTTAACTTCTTTAGATTTAAAATAATCTGCAAAACATCCTCTTTAATGTGCGGCAAAGCCATAAATTCATGGTCCGCCCCCTTAATCTTTACGCCGACAACCGCCGCGCCAGGCAACGAGGAAAGCAAAACCCGCCTTAGAGAATTGCCCAAAGTCATGCCATAACCGGGATAACAAGGCTCTATGGTTATTAAGCTCTGATTAGGCTTCTCGCCTTCTTTAAAATCTATTTTTTGAGGCAAAGCAATGTTTTGCATATAATTTAAATTAATTTTCAAAATATCTATTAATTTAATTTTCGTTTGTTATTTCGTTCTCTTCGTATTATTCGCGTTATTTGCGTTTACTTGGAATAATATTCAACAATTATCTGGGCGTTGACGTTCGCTTTTATGTCGGCGGTTTTGGGCTGGTGCAAAACTTTGCCCGCAAGTTCTTTAATGTCTAAATTAAGCCAACCCGGAACATTATCTTTTTGTCTGGTTAACTTTTCCGGCAATTCTCTAAAAAATTTATACCTCTTGCTTCTTTCCCTGATCTTTATAATATCCCCCTCTTTTACTTCGTAAGAAGGTATGCTCACTTTCCGGCCGTTAACTTCAATATGGCCATGGCTGGCTAACTGCCTGGCCTGGACGCGGGAGGCGGCAAAACCTAACCGGTAAATGGCGTTATCCAACCGTAGTTCTAATGTCCTTAAAAAATTTTCACTGGCATCGCCCGGTTTTCTCTTAGCCCTTAAAAAAGTCAGCTTAAATTGCTTTTCCAATAAGCCATACTGCTTTTTGGCTTTCTGCTTTTCAGCCAGCTGCATCCCGTAATCGCTCTGCCTTTTTTTCCCTTTTTGGCCATGGAAGCCGGGCGGATAATTTCTTTTGACCATAGCGCATTTAGGCGAATTGCAGCGTTCACCTTTTAAAAACAGCTTCTCTCCTAACCTTCGGCATTGTTTGCATTTTGCGTCTAAATTTCTAGCCATATTATACCAATATTTGAACAACTATAATTAAATATAATTTATTCTAATTAATTTAAATTCTTTTTTTAATCCGCTTAAAAAATCAAAAATCAAAAATCAAAATTATTGTATTCGCTTCGCTCATAAATTTTTTAAATCAATCCGTCGCGAAGCGACACCTAAATTTTTATTTTTAATCTTTTATTTTTAATTTATATAAATTTATAATCTATATTCCACTATCACGCTAAATAGAGGAATCGGCAAAACCGCAAGCAACTGATTATACCCTCCTCGGTTTTTTCGGACGGCAGCCATTATGCGGAACCGGCGTTATATCTTTAATCGCTGTAATATTTAAACCATTGGCGTTTAAAGCCCTAACCGCTGATTCTCTACCTGTTCCGACGCCTTTGACATAAACACTTACTTCTTCCAGGCCAAAATCTTCCCTGGCCGCGCCTACCGCGATTTTAGTTATAATTTGAGCGGCGTAAGGAGTTGATTTTTTCGCCCCTTTAAAGCCGGCCATTCCGGCGCTGGCCCAGGAAAGGACGTTTCCGTTTAAGTCCGTCAGAGTTACAATCGTATTATTGTAAGTAGCTTTAACATAAGCTCGGCCGGATTTTACGGTTTTAGCCGCCTTTTTCTTTCTCTTAAATTTTTTCTTCGCTTTTGCTTCCTTGCTTTCAGCTAATTTTTTCTTTATTTCTTCGGGCAATTCGTCAATTTCACCGCCACCAAACAGATTCTTTTCCTCTTTTTCCATTTTTAAATTTTTATCTTCTCTTTCTCCAACCTTAATATCGGCAGCTTTCTCAACCACTTCGCCGGTCTTGTTTTCTTGCTTTATTGTTTTTTTGTTTTCTTTTTTAGTATCTTCGCTCATAATAGTAATCGTTATGCGTTATGCGTTATGCGTTATGCGTTATGCGATTCGCGTTATGTTTTCTGCGCCGATGGTTTTCGTCCCGAACCAGCCGTTTTCTTTACATTACCCCGGACGGTCCGGTTATTAGTCTTGGTTCTCTGGCCTCTTACCGGCAAACCCTTAGTATGCCTTATCCCCCGATAGCTGCCTATTTCTTTCAACCGTTTAATATTTCCGGCTATTTCCCTTTTTAAATCCCCCTCTACCTGATGCTGTTTTTCTATTATAACCCTTAATTTGTTTATTTCTTCTTCCGTCAAATCTTTTACTCTTTTATCCGGATTTATGCCGGTCATCTTTAAAATTTTATTTGAAGCGGCCAGGCCAATGCCAAAAATGTAGGTTAAAGAAATCTCCACCCTTTTTTCATTTGGAATTGTCACTCCGGCTATTCTTACGGCCATACCTTTGATTTTAGATTTAAGATTTTAGATTTAAGATTGATTTAACCTTGACGCTGTTTATGTTTCGGGTTTTTGCATATCACCCTCACCCGGCCCTTGCGCCGGACGACCTTACAATCTTTACAAATTTTTTTCGCGCTTGCTCTAACTTTCATATTGTTCAAAACTATTAGATTGGTTACTTAGTTTAGATGAACCCCGTTAGAAAGTATGGAGCTTTCTAAACGGGGTGAACCATTAATGCGAATCCTACTTTTCTTATCTTCATAAATGTTTCTATAATGCAAATACTGCGAATTATTATTTGCGGCATTCGCATTGCGGTAAGAACATTTAAATCCGTAGGAAGAATTTGCATTAAAGGATCACTAAAATGTTTAAATCTATAAAAAGTCAATTCTACTTATAATCTATAGACTACCCTCCCCTTAGTTAAATCGTAAGGGCTGATCTGCACTCTTACTTTATCCCCAGGCAACAGGCGGATTTTATTCATCCGCATCCGACCGGCCAAATAGGCGAATATCTCATGTCCGTTTTCCAGCAAGACCTTGAAGGTCGTATCCGGCATTAATTCAAGCACTTCGCCCTGTAATTCTATAAAATCCTTGGAATTAAGCGTTTTTTTACCCTCGGCCTGATTTTGGTTTTGAGATTTATTTTCGGTCATTAACACAAAAAATTTTGGCAAAGGATTAAAAAACTTTACCAAAATTTTTGGTAAATATTTTAGCTTATTTGCTTATATTTTTCATTATTAATATCGTAAGCTAAATTATATAGGCAAGTTTGTTTTCTGTCAAGAGGTTATATCGGGATAATTATGCACAATCAGTTTTTCTCCTTTTTGCCTAGATTTTCCCCTAATTCAAAAATCAAAAGGCAAAAATCAAAATTTATGTCAAAAGGCAAAATTTTTGTTTTCTTAATTCCAAACCACTTTTGAATTTTGAATTGTCCTTTTGACCTTTGACTTTTGAATTTTGATTTTCTGACCATTATATTATCCCAGCACTGCCTTGATTCTTCTCACGCCCGCGCTTGAGCTTTCTTCTTTTATTATTTTAAAATGCCCGAGTTCACCGGTGCGATTAACGTGCGGCCCGCCGCAGATTTCATAAGAAAACGGTTTAGCATCTTGTCCTACTCTATAAACTTTCACTTTCTCCCCGTATTTAGATTCAAAAACTCCCATCGCTCCTTTTTTCTTTGCTTCAGGTAAAGGCATCTCCTCGCAGTAAATAGGCAAATCATTGCCTATGGCCTCATTAACTAATTTTTCCGTTTCTTTGATTTGTTCCGGTGTCATTTTTTCTTTATGGGAAAAATCAAAACGCAAACGCTCGGCCGTTATATTACTTCCCTTCTGAAAAACATCTTTTCCTAACACTGTTCTTAAAGCCGCTAGCAATAGATGAGCGGCGGTATGTAATTTTTTTGTTTCTTCACTCGCGTCAGCCAGCCCACCTTTAAATTTACCGGCCGAAGCCGTGCGGGAAAGCTCCTGATGTTTCTTTAATTCTTCACGGAATCCTCTGGTATCAACGAATAGATTCTTTTCCTGCACTAGCTCCAAAATCATCTCAATCGGAAAACCATATGACTGGTATAATTTAAAAGCTTCTTCGCCGGTAATAAAAGCTTGAATAATTTCCTCATCGGTTACGGAAATACCAAACTTTAAAAATTTTTTTTCATCTTTTTTAGTTTTTCTATTTTTGTATATTTCCCCCAAAATCTCGCCCTTATCTTTAGTTTCCATTATCTGGACATAAATTTTATCAGGAATCGGCTTTTTTTTATCTAGTATTTGTCTGGCTTTTTCTAAGCCATCTTTAATTGTTTTCCCAAACTTCTCTTCCTCCTCCTTAAACTGCTCAATAATAAAATCAGCGTTCCGAGATAATTCCGGATAAGCGTCCTGATAATCATGAATCACGATTTTGGCAACTTCCTTGGTCCAGCCACCTTCTTCCTGCTTTTCTATGCCTAATTGTTTGCCATATCTTATCGCTCTTCTTAATAGCCGCCTGACAATATAACCCTGGTCCGTGTTGGAAGGCGTTACGCCTTTACTATCGCCGATTATGAAAGTCGCGGCCCGCAGATGGTCGGCAATAATTCGCATCGCCCTGATAGTCCCTTCTTCCTTATATTCCTTACCTGATAATCTTTTTATTTTATTAATAATATTAAAAAACAAATCCGTCTGATAATTATCGCTAAAATTATTTATCACGGCTAAAGTTCTCTCCAAACCCATGCCCGTATCCACGTTTTTCTGCTTTAATGGTTCAAAGGAGCCGTCGGCCTTCCTATTAAATTCCATAAACACGTCATTCCAGATTTCCACCCATGAAACATTATCATCATTAAAACCGGCCGGAACTTTATCCGGATCCCCGGTCCAGTAAAACATCTCGGTGCAAGGCCCGCAAGGTCCGGTCTGGCCGGCCGGTCCCCACCAATTATTTTTCTTTGGCAATTTAGCGATCCTTTTTTCCGGAACTCCTAAACTTTTCCAGATAGAAAAAGACTCCTCGTCAAAGGGAGCGTCTTTGTCTCCGGCAAAAACCGAAACCGCGATTTTATTCTTATCTAGCCGGAGCCAGTCTGGTGAAGTCAGAAATTCCCAGCTTAACTTTATGGCTTCTTCTTTAAAGTAATCGCCCAAAGACCAGTTGCCAAGCATTTCAAAAAAAGTATGGTGAGTAGCGTCGCCCACGTCCTCAATATCGTCTGTCCGCACGCATTTTTGCGTATCCGCCAACCTCCGGCCTTCCGGATGCTTTTCCCCCATTAAATAAGGAACTAAGGGGTGCATGCCCGCGGTCGTAAAAAGGGCGGTCGGGTCGTTTTCCGGAATTAAAGAAGCGCTCGGGATAATCGCGTGTCCCCGGGCCTTAAAAAACTCTAAATATTTACCGCGCAGCTCTTTCGAAGTCATGATTTTAGTTTAAGATAAAACAAAAATTTTATCAAATAAAAATTAATTTACAATTTTCAATTTCTAATTTTCAAACAATTTTTAATTTACTAATTATAGATTATCCACTCCTTAAACTTGAACTTATTTTATTAAAAATAAGGGTTAGCTCATGAGCCTCTTTCCACAATTTTCTTAAATCAATTTTTATTTCTGGACTAACCTCAGCCATCAACTCTATCCAATATTTTGTTTCTTGTATCTCTTTGCGGCAAATAAATATTTTATTAGAAAAATCTTTCCTAGAAGCTGCCCCATTTGCTTCACAGTAATTTGCGCCAACACTGGTGGCAGATTTAATTAATTGTAATATTATATTTCTATTTAATTCGTTTTGATTTATCTTTTTCAGACAGATAATAATATTCTTACTAAAATTCTTTGTTCTTTCTTCTAAATCATATGACATAATTTGCGGTAATTCTAAAATTGATTAATTGAAAATTGTTTAGAAATTGAAAATTAGAAATTGAAAATTTCTCTCATTTTTCTAAATAATCCCTTATACTCTTCACTATCTCTTCCTTATTCTGCAGCCCCTCCAGCCGCAAAACCTCCTTGCCGTCTTTATCTAAAAAAATAAAAATCGGGACATCTTTTATGCCGTATTTTTCTTTTGCTTCCGGATTTTCATCAATGTCAAAATATTCGGTTTCTAAATTACGAATTTCCGCTTCAATTTCCTCCCAGACCGGCCGCATGACCAAACACTGCATGCACCAAACGGCCCCGAATTTTAATATTCTCACCCCGTTAGAAATTTTTTTATCTTCTTTCTCCATAATAATATACTAATTGATTTTTTTATATTTTATTTTTTACCCGTTTATTTCTAGTAAGATTTCTAACGGGGTAAATAATTTTTTGTACGCGTTATGCGTTATGCGTTCCACGTTACGCGAAATTACTTAAACTCGTCCAAAACCACGACCTTGGTAAAAATATCATTGCCTCTCTGAATTTTTAAACCAATTCTATCTCCCGGTTTATATTTTTGTAAAATTGAAAACAAGGTATTGTTGCCTTTAACTTTAATGGCGTTAACTTCAAAAATAATATCGCCTACTGCCAGTTCGGCTTTGGCGGCTGGTGAATCAGGCAGAATCGCCGAGCTGCCGCCATCGCCTTTCACTAATAAAGCGCCGGAGTCCCTTACTAATTTCATTTCTTCTTTTATTTCCGGAGTTATCATCTGATAGAGTACGCCGAGCCGCGGCCTTATAATCCGGCCGATTTCCCGAACGCTCTTTATTACCGGCTTGGCGTCATTTACCGGAATGGTAAAGCCAATGGAGGAGCCGCTTTTGTCAATTGCCACGTTAACCCCGACAACTTTTCCGGCTAAGTCAATCAACGGGCCGCCGGAATTACCGATATTAATTTCCGCGTCCGTCTGGATAACGTTATCAAGAGCTTCGGCATTGCCGGCCTGATCAGAAGCAACTATGCTTCTACCTAAAGCGGAGACTATGCCTTTAGTGACGCTGTTCTGGTAAAGCCCTAAAGCGTTGCCAATGGCAATAACCGTAGTTCCGACCTGCAAACTGTCGCTATCGCCTAATTCTACAAAGGGGAGGTTTTTATCAAAAATTCTTAAAACGGCTAAATCCTTCAAGGGGTCTTTACCGATCAGTTGGGCATAATATTTTTTCCCGCCAGATAAAATTATCCGGTATTCCGCCTTGTCTCCGCCGGCCGCTGCCACATGTTTATTAGTTAGAATAAAACCATCAGCCGAAATTAAAAATCCGGTACCGGAACCGATCTCGGCTTTTTGTTTTATAGCACTTTGCTCACCGGTAGAGAGATTATAGTTAATCGATTCTTTCTCCCCGTAAACAATAATGCTCACTACCGCCGGCATAACTTTTTTTATAGCCAGAATCGTCGCTTCCTGTTCATCTAATCGTAAATTATCCGCTCCGGCTAAATTCAGTTTCGGCAAGTTAAAATCAAAATTTATCCCGATGCCTAATACTAAAAGCAAAAGGACGCTTATTAATAGTTTTTTTGTGGTTAATGTTTTCATATTTTTTTAACTAAATAATAAAATAATATAAAAATAAAATAATATAAAAAACTGACTACTTTCTGTATTTTAATTGTTGTTCTTTTAAAAATCCTATGTAACCATTAATGGCTCTTTCCCCATTCTTTCCTTCGTTATATAGGTTATTAAATTTTTCTTGGTTTATATAATCTTCATCCAAAGCAATGTAAAGTTGGTCTAGAACTTCAATAAGGGAACCCCGGGCTATTCGACAAAATTGAATATTTTCTTGAAAATTGTATCGGCCATAACCTTCGGCAATATTGGAAGTTATTGAGATAGCCGCCCTCCTCATCTGCGCTATCAGGCAGTATAATTCCTCTTTGGGGAAAGTTTTCGTAATTTTATAAATATTCTTCCGAAAATCTCTAGCCAGTTGCCAGGCCTTTATATCTTCAAAACTATGCTGTTTTTGATTTACCCCCTCCATTATTTTTATTTTATTATTTTATTATTTTATTTTTATATTCACATTATAACATTAATCCTAAAAATCCTAAGAGTCTCAAGAATCCTAAGAATCCCATTCCTAGACCCCTAACTCCTCCAGCGCCTTTCTCTGCTTCCGTGATAACCCCGTCGGAGTTTTAACAATTACTTTTACTAAGTGGTCGCCTCTCCCCCTGCCTTGCAGTTTTATTATGCCCCGGTCGCGCAATCTAAAAACCGTATCAGACTGGGTGCCTTCGGGAATTTTTAATTTTACCGGTCCGTCAACCGTGGCCACTTCAATTTTATCTCCTAAAGCCGCCTGGCTAAATTTAATTTCGCTCGTTGATTTAATATCATAGCCGTCGCGCTCAAAGCGCTTATCCGGCTTAACTCTTATTTTTAAATATAAATCTCCGGCCGAAGCGCCTTTAGCTCCGGCTTCGCCCTGGCCAGATAACCGGATGGATTCGCCTTCGTCAATCCCGGCCGGAATCTTAACTTTTAAATTTGTCATTTCGCGGACTATCCCCCTGCCTCCGCATTTTTTACATTTCTCACTGAAAGTTTTGCCTTCGCCATTGCAGTCCGGACAGGAAACTTGCGTCTGCACCTGGCCGAAAATCGTTCTCTGCATTCTTATCTGCCGGCCAGACCCTTTGCAGGATTTGCAAGTTTCAATTTTCGCTCCCGGCTCGGCGCCGTTGCCGCCGCATTTGTCGCACTTAACGGTTTTTTGCAAACTAATTTCTTTTTCCGCGCCGAAAACCGCTTCAAAAAAATCAATGGTTAAAGTTACTTCAATATCATTTCCCCGTCTGGCTCTTGTTCCTCCCCGCCGCCCTTGTCCGCCTCTGGCGGAAAAACCGAAAATATCGCCTAAGCCGCCAAAGACATCGCCCAAGTCTTCAAAATTAACATTAAAGCCGTTAGCAAAACCGGAAAAATCCCGAAAGCCGTCAAATCCGGAAAAGCCGCCGCCCGCCTGGCCGTGCTCAAAGGCCGAGCCGAACTGGTCGTATTGGGCTCTCTTTTTCTCGTCGCCTAAAACCTGATAGGCCTCGTTTATTTCCTTAAACTTAGCTTCGTCTCCGCCTTGCTTGTCCGGATGGTATTGGTGCGCTTTCTGCCGGAAAACTTTTTTTATTTCCTCCTGGCTGGCGGTTTTGGAAACGCCTAGTATATTGTAATAGTCTTTACCCATGTTTAATTTTTTAAAATATCGCTTTATATAAACTTGTCCCGCCACTTTGTTATTATTTGTGTGGACGGGATCCCGCCCCGCTAAGGCGGGGGCGGTGATAATTTGTAGAAGTGGGGCCTTAACTGAAGTTAAGGCCCCGAATGATTGTTTAATGGCATTTGTCGCAATCAACACAAAGATGCTCGAGCGGAATGCCGGTAGCTTCTGCCAGATCATCCGTGGTGGTGAAAAAGCAGCTCGCCACTCCCAGTCTTTTGGCAATCTCTTCCGAGGTTCTTACTCTTCTCGTCTCGTCAACAGCGGCCAAATCGTCCCCGGCTTTAAGCTCTTTTCCCCAGGGACAATAGGAAAGCAGCTTGGGATTAGAAATCCTTAAATGGATTTCTATCTCAATTTCGGCCATAACCGAAGCAAAAGCCGCTTTGATTTTCGGAACCAGGTCACTCACCGTTTGGGTGCCGCGGACAATGGAATCGTCCAAAACAACAATAACAATCTTTTTCTGCCCTTCCCGCAGATACATTTTTATCGCCGTTGGGTCGACTTCAACGGCCGGAATTAATTTCTTCCTGGCCACCATCTTTCTCCTCGGACCGTTGCTTTGGACGAAACTCCGACCGACATCCGGATATTTAACTAAAATTTCATCAAACAGCGGCGCCCGGCTGATTTTCCCGGCAATCATCGCCTGGATAAAACTGTTGAGATAACCGATGCCGGAAAATCTGCCAGAATCAGGAACGTTAATTACGATATCGGGGATAAACCCCTTGGCAATATCTCTCTCGGCCAAACGGGCACCAAGCCTTTTTCTTGCTTCCCGAGCCGAAATTCCTGACAAGACGGTCGTGGGAAAAGAAGTATAAACCGGGCCGAAAGAGCATACCTGATCCCGGATTTTCTTTTTGATCTGAATAATCCCCATCGACTCCATCCGCCCGTTTTCCAGAATAACCATCTCTCCCGGCTCCAAGCCCCTTACGAACTCAAAACCCTGGTTATGGAAGGCGCAAGATTCTGAAACGGCAACCATTGCTCCCTCTTTTTTGCCGAGACTTATCGCTTCGTGTCCGTCCGATCCTCTTACCACGTAAATTTTCTTTTCCGTCAAAATTGTCAGAGCGCAAGCTCCTTCAATTTCCTCGGCCATGCTGGCGATAGCGGCTTTGAAATTTTCATCCGCACTTCTTCCGCTGTCCCAGCCGGCTTTCGCAATAAGCTGGGCAATCAAAGCCACGTCATCAGTCATCCCCAGGCCGTATCTGTTTTCCGTAATCGCGGAAATGATTTTTTCCCTGTTGCTTACGACCCCGGCGAAACAAATGGCGAAAAACGGAAAAGCAGATCTTTTGAGAAGATAGGGCTGGCGAACTCTTGACCCTAAATGGCTTATGCCCAAAGGAGCCCTGAACATCTCAAGGTCCCTTTCAAACTGCTCGCTGAACTCTCCCTTGTGCGTTTCCACAATAATCGGTTCTTCCGCTCCTGCCGGAGATAAAGTCGCCATACCTCCGAATTTCGTGTTTATCAAGTGATGATGATAGAAGGTAAGCCAAAACAAATCCATAGCAAAGGCCATGTCAATTCCGCCGTTTCCTTCGCTACCAACATAGACTTCTTTGTTTACACTAAGAGCAACTAAAGCTCCGGCCATATAACCTCTCCTTTTGTTAGTTTGTTTGAAATGAACAAAACGTTGTTATCAAAATTATTTCAAAATCGTAAATCGAAAATCGTAAATCGAAAATCTCTTTTATCCCTTAAATCCTATCTCCTTTTCCGGTCCGACGGATTTTTCCACTTCTCCGAATCTTTCTTCGTACTTTTTCAAATTATCCACCATGGCCGCGATCATTCTTTTAAAATGGCCAGGGCTGGTTATAATTTTTCCGGTTACCCGGCCGGAAATCCCTAAAATATTTAAAAATATCATCTGAAACTCGTCTTTATTGTGATTAATCTGCATCGCGTTGGCGTATTCCGCTCCGGGAATATTGTCCGCTATTTTTATTTCCTGCGCCCCGACTGGCGGATTATTCGATTTTTGATTTTCCATATTTTTTGTAATGATTTTAATATCTAAGCTAATAATTTATCAAAGAGGGGGATTTAATACTTCCCCCGCTTTAATTTTCCCCAGCCGTTCCTTATGTCTTTTATCCCCTCCTTGATCCAAAAAAGAAGTCATCAAACAAGACAAGAAAACAAATGGCGACAGCGATAACTCCGTAAAAACCTTTTACCAGTTCTGGCCCGAATGCCCAAACTGGCAAATGCCAAAAAATAAGAAAATCTAAAACAGGAAGGAGCACTACGATAGCAAAAAATAAAAACAACTCAAGATGCGAGAGCTTAAAGCCATTTATAGGGAACATCTTCCCCTCCTTTGTTTTCGCTGGATGAAATGTGCTTAAGTTAATTGTTAAATGTCAATTGTTATTTGTTATCCACCACTTCCCCTTCCACCGGTTCGTCATTTTTCTTTTCTTTGTCAGCTTCTCCACCGCCAGCTTGCCCAGCTTGCGCTTGCTGTTGATACATGGAGGCCCCGATTTTCTGCGCGACCTGATTCATCTCTTCCATTTTCTTTTTCATCTCGTCATAATTGTCAGAATCTTTTACTTTCTTTAAAGCTTCCAGTTTTTCTTCCAGCTCTTTTTTGTCTTCCGGTTTTATCTTACCCCCGGATTCTTTAAGCATTCTTTCCGTGGAAAAGATAACCGCGTCCGCCTGATTTTTTATGTCAATCTGCTCTTTTTTCTTTTTATCTTCTTCCGCGTGCATTTCCGCTTCCCTTTTCATTTTTTCCACTTCTTCCTTAGAAAGACCCGAAGAAGCGGTAATCGTAATATGCTGCTCTTTGCCGCTCGCTTTATCTGTTGCTTTAACGTTTAAAATTCCGTTGGCATCAATGTCAAAACTTACTTCAACCTGCGGTACGCCTCTGGGCGCCGGCGGCAGGCCGTCTAAAATAAACCGGCCTAAAGTTTTATTATCCTGCGACATCGGCCGTTCGCCCTGCAGGACGTGGATTTCCACGCTCGTCTGGCTGTCAGCCGCGGTGGAAAAAATCTGGGACTTTGAAGTCGGAATCGTGGTATTTCTTTCAATCAAAGGCGTCGCTACCCCGCCCAAAGTTTCAATGCCTAAAGTAAGGGGCGTTACATCTAATAATAATACATCTTTCACATCGCCCTGTAAAACTCCGGCCTGAACCGCGGCCCCGGCGGCTACGACCTCGTCCGGATTAACGCCTAAGTGCGGCTCTCTGCCAAAAAACTCTTTTACTTTTTTCTGCACCATGGGCATGCGGGTCATGCCTCCGACCATTATCACTTCTTCTAAATCTTTCACGCCCAGTTTAGCGTCGGCCAAAGCCGCCCGGCACGGACCGATAGTTTTTTCCACTAAGTCGCCGACCAGGTCTTCTAATTTTGCCCGGGTCATTTTCATAACCAAGTGCTTCGGCCCGCCTGAATCAGTCGTGATAAACGGCTGGTTGATTTCGGTTTCCATTGTCGTGGACAATTCAATCTTGGCTTTTTCCGCCGCTTCCTTAATTCTTTGCAAAGCCAAGGGGTCTTTGCCTAAATCAATCCCCTGGTCTTTTTTAAATTCGCTGATTATCCATTCAATAATCCGCTGGTCAAAATCTTCTCCGCCTAAATGCGTATCCCCGTTGGTTGATTTTACTTCCACCGTATCTTCAGAAACGTCCAAAATGGAAATATCAAAAGTGCCGCCGCCCAAATCATAAACCGCGATTTGCTGTCCCTTTTTCTTTTCAAAGCCATAAGCTAAAGCGGCCGCCGTCGGTTCGTTAATAATGCGTTTTACGTCAAAACCGGCAATACGCCCAGCGTCTTTAGTGGCCTGCCTTTGCGAATCATTAAAATAAGCCGGCACGGTAATAATCGCTTCCGTAATTTTTTCGCCCAGCCGGCTTTCGGCATCGGCTTTTAATTTAGATAAAATCATAGCCGAAACTTCCTGCGGTGTATATTCTTTGCCGCTCATTTCCACCTTGACGCCTTCGCCGGCCTGGATGATTTTATAAGAAGCGTTTTTTACATCGCGCTGGACTTCTTCATCGTTAAAATGCCGGCCGATTAAACGCTTAACCGCGTAAACCGTGTTTCCCGGATTGGTGACGGCCTGCCGTTTAGCGGTCTGCCCCACCAGCCGTTCGCCGTTTTTGGAAATCGCCACGATAGACGGAGTGGTTCTGGCGCCTTCCGCGTTTTCTAAAATTTTCGGCTTTCCGCCTTCCATAATCGCCATGGCACTGTTAGTCGTGCCTAAATCTATGCCTAATATTTTTCCCATATTTTTTATTCTTATTGTCATTGCCAGAAGCCCCAAGGGGCTAAACCCCTTTAGCGAGGGGTTTAGCCCCTACGCTCATAGTCTTTCTCGCAATGACGAATTAATTATTTTAATTATTTAACTCTTTTTTAATTTGTTTGTTATAGTCATCAAAATTTCCCTGAATGTCTTGCAGTTGCTCCTCGGCCGCCTTTTTCTGCTCTTTATTCTCTCCAATACTACCCTTATATCTATCTAAAGCCCCTCCTTTAGCAAAGAAAATCAAGGCAATTATAGCCACTACTATCAATAATATAATTAAGGAAAATCCCCTATTTTCTTTTCTATGTTTCATACAAACAATAATGACGAATTAATTATTTTTTAATTTATTTATCATCTTTTATATTCAATAATTCCTTGTTATCTTCCCATAACTTCCAATAAGGATCTGAAAGACAGCGATTTGGAGGGTATATTATAACACCAAGTTTTCTATAAAAGGCATTTTGAATATCATATGCGATGCTCCATAACTGCAAATCATTTATATCTTCTTCCAATCCTCTTAATCCTGCTTCCCACCATTCAAGAGAAATATTTTTTTCATCCCTAGTAATTATTACAACATTATCAATCCAATAATTTGTTCTACTTTCAATTCTCTCACTACCATTTATAGACGTTGATCCATATATGACGAGGGGTTCATCACGAACTATTATTTTAATTATGATATTTTGTGCCCTCAAAAATTCTGTTAATTTCTTTTCACATTTTTTTACTAATTCTTGACTTGGTTTTTCTTTATACTTAATTTCCATATATTTTATACTCCATTTTGCCATTCCCGCGAAAGCGGGAATCCAGGGATTATTTTAACTTTTAATTATTTATTAGATTCTTCAAGCCCGCGACTTACTCTCGATGGTAAAACAAATAAAAAATCTGCCAACGCCAATGCAAAATCGAGACATCTTTTTGCGTCTGTTTCGTTGGGAATAGGAACTTCTTCGTCGGCATGTCTTTGATCATTAGCATCAAGACGGATTTCATGAGCCCATTTAGACATATCATCAGTAATTAAATGGTCCTTAGCGGCTTTGTTAATTCTGCTATATAAACTACCTTCTTTATAATTCTTTTCTTTTAGCATAGCATCAACAGCGCTTGCAGAAAGCATTACAGATCCAGCTGGTGCATGTAAACTATTTAAAGCCTGACTTAAATAATTTTTTGCTTTTTCCGGGATAGTGTCTTCAATTTTTGTGGAATTTGGAAAAATTTCAAGCACTTGGCCATCCGGATCTTTTGATGAAGATGTTACTAAGCCACCGCATCTGATACATTTATATACTTTCCAATATTTTAAATTACCTCCAGAGTGCGCGTTAGTATTAATTTGCGCTACTACAAATAAATTCGGACTGTCTACATTGCAATGTGGGCATCTTCCTAAATCCAATTGATTTACAAGTCTAAGCATATTATTATGATTAATATAATTATTTTCTAAACCCAGGAGCAAGCGGTAGGCACGTTTCTACTGCTCACTCCCCGCCAGAGGCGGGCAGGCTGGATGCCGGGTCAAGCCCGGCATGACAGAAAGGGGCTTTTTGTCATTCCGACGACCAGCGGGAGGAGGAATCCCTTAAACGTGGCAATTATTACGTTCGTGCCGCTTACAATCTCTAAGGGATTTCTCGTCCCGCCCCGGCGGGACTCGAAATGACAAAAGCGTTATTCTTAATTCTTAAATCTTAATTCTTACTTCTTCGTTTTTATCTTGATCGTCTTCGGCTTCCCCCCAATCGCTTTCGGAATAGAAATCTTTAAAACTCCGTCAATCGCTTCCGCGCTCGCCTTTTCGCCATTAACATGAGCCGGCAAAGCCACGCTTCTATAGAAACTCCCGCGCCTTATTTCTTTTCTATAATAATTCTTATCTTCCACCTCGGATTTTTTTTCGCCTTCGCCCTTAATAATTAAAACGTCATTTTCAATGGAAATCTTAACATTTTCCAAATCCACGCCCGCCAGTTGCGTTTCCACGATGACATTATTTTTATCTTCATAAATATCAACCGCCGGGGTAAAGCCGTTCCGGCCGGCCCAAAGAGCCGGGGAAAGTTCCGAGAACATTTTATCCATGTCCTCAAATCCCGAAGCTTCGGGAAAAAACGGGGTCCACTTTATTAAAGCCATATATTTGTTTTGTCGCGCGAGAGAAATTCGTAATCCGCGAACTTCTCTCTGGCAACGTATTAATTTTTAATTCTTAATTTCTAAACAATTTTCAATGATTAAATTAATTAATGAATTAATAAATTAAGTCATTGTTTGAAAATTGAAAATCAGAAATTGAAAATTATTTCACTACCACCTTTGCCGCCACTATCACCTTTCCATTTAACTTATACCCGGGCCTTAATTCCTTCACCACCTTATCACCTTTCCCTTCAATCGCTTCCATCGTATTATGGTCAAACTTTTCGCCAATCGTTTTTATTTCCTCCACGCCCATACTCGCTAAAACGTCTTTAAACTGCCGGATAACATGCTTTATGCCTTCCAGCCAGCCGTTTTTTTCCACAGTTTCATCAGTATGAGCCAAAGACATCTTTAAATTGTCGTAGACCGGAATTATGGAAAGAATTAGATCTTCGTTGGCGTATTTTACGAATTCCACCTTTTCCTGCGCCGTCCGCTTCAGTAAATTCTGGTAATCCGCCAAGGCTCTTAAATACTTATTCTGCCAATCGTTTTCTTCAGGCGATTCAAACTTAAATCTTGGCACCTTTTTCCCATCAATTTCCACCTCTTCTAAAAAAATCCTTTTGGGTCTAACCCAGATTTTTCCTTCCCCATACATAGCCTGATAGACAACCATTTCTTCTTGAGTTTCGCTGTCTTCAGCAATAAACAATACTTTATATTTTTTATCCTTATAATGTTTATAAATACCCGGCTTAACTTTATTACTGTTGTCCGTTGTCTGTTTACTATTATTTATCTTTTTTTCTTCACTCATAAATGATATGTGATACGCGATATGCGACTAGCGATACGCGTTCCACGTTATGTGTTATGTGTTATGTGTTATGCGTTGCGTGACATACTTAATTACGGCCAGATTTTTTTCATAATCCATCCGCATCGGGCCTAAAATCCCGAACAAACCGGTCTTGCCGCTCCGCCTGTATTTAGAAAAAATCGTGGAGCAGGAATCGCCGAAAGGATTGGCCGAACCGAGTAAAATTTCCGTCTCTTTCACCTCGCTGAAAATATCGTCAATAATTTCGTCCATCCTATCAATAATCGCCGAGATATTATAAATTAAATTGGGCTCGGAAAATTCCGGCTGGGAAAATAAATTGGAAATGCCGGTGTAGTAAAGATTATTTTTGTGGAATGCCCAAAAAATCGCGTTGCCGGAAATCTTGGCCATCTCCTTGGCCGTTTGCTTAAAACTGGCTTCGTCATTTCCTTTTAAAGCTTTCTTTAAAATTTCCGCTTCTTTTTCCGCCAATTGTTTTTCTTTTAAACTGGACAAATACAAGTTATAGGCCTTTTCCGTAGGCACGCGGCCGGCCGAAGTATGGGGCTGAATTATAAAATCCTCTTCTTCCAGCTCCGCCATTTCGTTCCTGACGGTCGCCGGAGAAATATCCAGGCGGTATTTATCAACCAAAACGCCTGACCCTACCGGAGCGCCAGTTTTAATATGTTCTTTGATGATGGTATTTAAGATTATTAGTTTTCTCTCGTCCATATTCTGATATTATCATTCTTAGCACTCCCCTGTCAAGAGTGCTAAAATGCGGGGCTTGTCCCGCCGTAGCTTTAGCGAAGGCGGATCAAGAGAGTGCTAAAGTGCTTGCCTCGCACCTCACCCCGTCGTCCCGCCAGCTGGCGGGACTCCCTCCCCTCTCCTAATTAGGAGAGGGTTAGGGGTGAGGTATAAAAAAGGGACTGCCGCTTTAGCGCAATCCCTTGTTGAAACATTGTTTCTTTAATCAAGCCGAGTCCGGATTTGTTCCTGACCGGCTGAAGAAAACCTTACGAAAGCTATCGGCTGATTGCCGAATTCGTGCAAAGCCTCCAGATTGGCTGCTCCGGCATGGGCAAACCCTCCCTGGATTAGTTCAATGTCTTTCTTTATCCAGGTTTTCAGGGGCCCACGGTGTTTAACCCTGCCCTCCACTCCTTCCGGTGCGGTTTTGCCTTTATAGCGGCTATCGGTTACACGGCTTTTTATTGCTCTTTTTGAAGCCATGCCCCAATATTCGACAAAACCCTCTTTGCCTACGCCCTTTTCCTGGCAAGATAATGATTCGCTGGCCGCAACCAGCCATTTCCCGGCCATACAGGCATCACCGCCCGCAGCCAAAGCCATCACCATATCGCCCGGGCCTTCAATACTGCCATCAGGAATTATGGCCGGGGCATGTTCGCCTTTGACTGCCATCCGTCGCCGGATAAAATCAAGTTCCCGAATTAAAGTAAACATGGGAACGCCGGCGCCGGTTACCTCTGTAGTTGTGCAGATTGAACCCGGACCGATGCCGCATTTTACTCCGTGGACCCCCGCTTGAGATAGCTGCCAGTAGCCGTCAATATCAGCCACATTGCCAGCGATTACCGCAGCTCGGTCGTGAGCCATTTTCACTACTGCCCTAGCCTGGCTTATTACATCCGGACAATTACCATGACTGCTGTCAACAACAATGATCCCTGCGCCCATCTCCAGGGCTTGCCGCGCCCGTTCCAGATCATTCTTTTCAACTCCGATAGCTATGCCTGCCAGCGGCTTGCCATTATGGTAAGATGGGTCAGCGGCAAAAAAATCTTTCATGAAATAAATGCCTTTAAAAATCTTCCCGTCATCCACGATGGGCAGAACCGAGCATTCCTGCTCTTCAAGCAACCTGTCTCTTATTCTAGAAAAAGGCGTGTCAACATGTTCGACTTTCAGCTCTTCGAACGGTTTCATCCACTTTGAAACAGGTTCATAAAGATGTTTTTTGAATGCGATACCGCCGGTAAAGATTATTCCGACGAGAATACCGTCCTTAACTACCGGAATGGTGCTGAAACCGAATTCCTGTAAAATATTATTTGCCTCCTCCAGAGTCTGATCAGGACGCAAACATTTGGGGTCTGATACCAAACACGGTTTATGAGCCAAAACTTCCGCCAGCCAGGTAATCTGGGTCTCAATTTCCCGGTGCCGATAAATGATGCCGCAACCGCCGACCTCGAAAATGGCCTTGGCCATATTCGGACCGGAAACCGCGTTCATGGCCGCGGACAAGAGCGGAAAATTCAATTTCACCGGACCGATAGAGCTTGAAAGGTCCGCTCCCAAAGGATTGACTTTGGAAAATACAGGACGAAGCCTAATTTCCCGAAGCGTATAACCTTTGACCGGCCCAGTTAAACCTCCGCCCCTGAAAAGCTCCGGATACATTTCCACATAAACATCTTCTACAAAACCCATGGCTTACCTCTCATTCTTTTATCCTTCAGTTGAAATTTGTTGTCAAAAGGACATTTCTTTAACTAATTTATATTAAATCCCAATCTAACACATTTTTTAAAAAAAATCAAGGGTAAAAATAAAAAAGCACGCCCGTGCTACAACTACATTCGTTAAATTCGTTCTAAATTCGTTTTATTCGTGTTTACTAAAATACCACCCCATTACTTCCCGGGCAATCGGCACCGCTACGTCGCTGCCTTCCCCGCTCTGCTCCACTAAAACCGTAATCGCAATTTCCGGCTTTTCATAGGGAGCGAATCCGGTAAACCAGGCGTGAGTTTTTTCTTTTGTTGACCATTGGGCGCTGCCGGTTTTCCCGGCTACGGCAACAGGTAAAGACCCCAAACTGGCGGCGCTGCCGTTTGTTATAGTCGCCCGCATGCCTTGGCGCACCACACTAATATTGTAAGGGTCAATAAAATCACTTCTTATTGGCGCGGTTTCTACTTCCCTTACTAATTTATCATCGCCGGACAATACTTTTCTTACCAGATGCGGGCGGTAAAGACGGCCACCATTGGCAAAAACCGAAGTGTAATTGGCGACCTGCAACGGAGTGACTAAAAGATCGCCCTGGCCGATGGCCAGATGATAAGTGTCGCCGATATACCACTGCTCGCCTTTGGTTTTTTCTTTCCATTCTTCTGTGGGCAAAAATCCGGACGCTTCGCCGGCCAAATC
>JAQTSG010000005.1 GCA_028711415.1 Patescibacteria group bacterium
ACTAGAACCAATGGATAAAGCAATACAGAGGCCAAGCAAATGGTTGCTGAAGTTTGAAAATTCCGCGCCATCATCAAGTAAAACGCAGTATATCACCAGAGCGAAACAAGCGACTGCTTTTAGCTTGCCTACCCATTTAGCGGCAACGGATTTCTTTAATCTTCGTAACAATCCTCTTACCAGAAACTGCCCCATAAACTCAACCGTAATCAGCCACCAGACCAGTCCATGAGAGCAAACCCCTTGGTAAGAAAAGACAAGTAGAGGAGCTAGATAAGAAATCTTGTCACAGAACGGGTCTAAAAATTTCCCAAATTCCGTAATTAACTCACATTCCCTGGCTATCAAACCATCAACCGCGTCAAGGCAAGCGCCAACAGTAAAAAGAAGTATTCCCAAAAATAAACTCAAACCGCTCTGGCTGGTAAAATATATCAAAATTCCAACCAGACACATAAAGGTTCGCCAAACGCATATCCAATTTGGCTGCAGCCATTCATGTTCCTTGACATAAGATCTCAACTTCAAGCTCGTCTTTATCTTAAAAAACAAAAAAAGATAAAAAACGAGTGATAGAGCTCCTGATATTATCAAATCAACAAGTCTCTCCATCTCCGCCCCCTCATTTTTCAAAAGGTCAAAAAATACTCTTTGAGCCACCCGTCGGACTCGGACCGACGACCCACAGTTTACAAAACTGTTGCTCTACCAGCTGAGCTAGGGTGGCGATGAAAAATAAAAAATTAAAAATCAAGGTGTCGTTATTGCGACAAATTTATAAGATAAAATCTATGAGCGAAACGAATACAATAATTTTTATTTTTAATTTTTTATTTTTAATTTTTTTATGTGCGCCGTACTGGATTCGAACCAGTGACCATCAGCTTAAAAGGCTGTTGCTCTACCAGCTGAGCTAACGGCGCCCTACTTCGCTCCGATTGATATCGGAGCTTCGAAGGGCAAGTATTTTATAATTAGAACTGCTTGTCCTTCCGAAGCTCAAATGCAATTTGAGCGAAGGAGGAAGCTAACGGCGCCCAAAAACCAAAAAAACAAAATAAAAACTGCCAAAAGCAGAAATTATTTTATTTACTATAACAATAGCAAAATCTTTAAAATTTGACAAGACCTCAAAATTTTATTTTGTTATTTTGTTATTTTATTATTTAAATAAGGTGGAAAAATAGTGGACAAAATACCCTTGCGGAAAAAGAACCGATAAGATAAGATTAAACACATGAGTAATGGAGAAAAAAATCCGCCCGCGAGCGGAATAGAAAAAATGCCGCCGCAAAATATTGAGGCCGAGCAATCGCTTCTCTCCTGCCTTTTAATTGACAAAGATGCGATTATTAAAGTGGCGGATATTATCGCGGAAAACGACTTTTATAAAGACGCGCACCGGATTATTTTTACTACCATTAAAGAGCTTTATAATCATCATGAACCGATTGATATTTTAAGCTTGGCTAACAGGTTAGAAGAAAAAAAGCAGCTTTCCGACATTGGCGGCCGGACTTACCTCGCTAATCTTTCTTCTTTCGCCGCCACTTCGTCAAATATTGTCCATTACGCCAATATTATCCAGCGCAAAGCCACTCTGCGCCGTTTGCAAACCGCCGCTTCGGAGATTATGGACTTAAGCTATCAGGAAGAGGAAGAAATAGATAAAGTCTTGGATCAGACCGAGCAGAAAATTTTTTCCGTTTCGCAAAAATATTTAAAAAATACTTTCCTGCCGATTGACAATCTCCTAACCGAAGCTTTTGAAAGGATTGATGAACTGCATAAGCACGGCGGAAAACTGCGCGGCCTGCCGACCGGCTTTCCCGATTTAGATAATATTTTGGCTGGCCTGCAAAAAAGCGACTTAGTAATTCTGGCTGCCCGCCCGAGCGTCGGAAAAACTTCCCTGGCTTTGGATATCGCCCGCCAGGCCGCGATAAAAAGCAAGGAAGGGGTCGGACTTTTCTCCTTAGAAATGAGCAAAGAGCAGCTGGTGGACCGGCTGCTTTGCTCCCAATCCCGCGTCAACTTATGGAAAATGCGCACGGGAAAGCTTTCTGACCGCGAAGAAGACAATGATTTTACCCGCATCGGCGAAGCCATGGGCCAGCTTTCCGAAGCCCCGATTTATATTGATGACTCTCCTGTTTCTTCCATTATGGACATAAGAACAAAATCGCGGCGTCTGCAGATGGAAAAGGGTCTGGGACTGCTCGTGATTGATTATTTGCAGCTGATGGAAGGCCGGGGCAGATATGGCGACAACCGCGTGCAGGAAGTGGCGGAAATCAGCCGCGGCCTTAAAGCCATTGCCCGCGAATTAAATATTCCGGTTTTGGCTCTATCCCAGCTCTCCCGCGCGGTTGAGCAAAGCGGCGGACCGGCGATTCCGAAACTGGCTCACTTACGCGAATCCGGCTCAATTGAACAGGACGCGGATGTGGTTATGTTTATTTACCGCAAAGCGGCGGATCGGCATTATAACCGCGAAGAATTGCCCGAATCGGAAAAAAATCTCGCCCAGGTTTTTATCGCTAAGCACCGAAACGGACCGACCGGAAAAATTGAATTATTCTTTGATGAAGAAACCGCCAGCTTTTCCAGTATTGAAAGAACCGGCCTGGAAGAACCACCGGAGTTCTAATCAGTTTAAAGTTTATAAAGTTATAAAGTCATAAAGTTTTTGTTTTGCCTTTAACCAATGATTTTTTAACTTTATAAACTTTATAACTTTTTACTTTTAAACTAAGCGCTATGTTTGCCAAACTAAAATACATGAAAGACCTGCGCTCGCAGGCCAAAATCATGCAGAATGCTTTAGCCCAGGAATCGGTTACCGTGGAAAAAGGCGGGATAAAAGTAGTTATGAACGGCAATATGGAAATTATCTCCTTGTCCATAAACGAAGGCCTGGCTAAAGAATCTCTGGAAGGCATGCTTGCCGATTGCCTTAACGAAGCCATAAAGAAAACTCAGCGGCTGATGGCGCAAAAAATGCAGGAAATGGGCGGGCTGCCTGGTCTTAAATAAATCCTAAACTCTAAATCCTAAATCCTAAACAATTTCAAAATTAAAATTTTCAAAATCCAAAACATTAGTTTAGAATATTTGAATTTTGGTAATTCGGATTTGTTTAGAATTTAGAGTTTAGGATTTAGAATTTTAGATTTCTAATTAACAAAAATCTCCAATGAAATTTCCCTTGGCTATCCAAAATTTAATAAACCAATTTTCCCGCCTGCCTTCCGTTGGTCCGAAGACCGCCCAGCGGTATGTTTTTTATTTATTGAAACAGCCGGCCGAAGAGTTGCAGAAACTGGCGCAGTTTATTGCCGAACTTAAAGAAAAAACTACTGTCTGCTCCCGCTGCTTAAGCTTAGCCGAATCTAGCCCCTGTCCGATTTGCGCGGATAAAAAACGCCGACCGGATATAATCTGCGTTGTCGCCAGCACGCAGGATATGCTTACGCTTGAAGCTACGAGCCAATACTACGGCTTATACCATGTCTTAGGCGGACTTATAAATACGATAGAAGAAGTAAAGCCGGAGCAACTTAATATAAGCCAGCTTATTGATCGGGTAAAAAAAGACGGGATTAAAGAAATAATTTTAGCTTTAAATCCGACTTTAGAAGGCGAAACCACAGTCCTTTATCTGGTTAAAATTTTAAAGCCCTATAAAATAAAAATCACCCGCCTGGCTAAAGGATTGCCCAGCGGAGCGGACTTGGAGTACGCGGACGAGATAACCCTAACCAACGCCCTGAAATATAGAAACGAATTATAATACCTCACCCCCTAGCCCCTCTCCTAATTAGGAGAGGGGAAGCGAATCCCGCTCGCTGGCGGGATGAGCGGGGTGAGGTAATAAAAAAAGAAGGCGAATTACTCGCCTCTTTTTTATATAACATCTATTTAAGCAATACTTATAATCTCTACTTTCGTATATGGCTGCCTGTGCCCGACATTTTTCTGGTAGCGGGTTTTATTTTTATATTTTACCACGGAAATTTTCTTAGCTCTTCCTTGCTCTAAAATTTTTCCTTCCACCTTTTCGCCCAAAGCCGGTTTGCCTAAATTCATTTCCTGGCCGTCAGAGGAGGCCGTAAGCAAAGTTTCAAATTTTACTGGCTTGCCGGCTTCCGCGTCTAATTTTTCTATTTTTAAAACCTGGCCCGGTTTAACTTTATATTGTTTCCCGCCGGTTTTTATCACCGCAATTCTATCTACCATATTTTTTATAACTTAATAAATAAAAAATGCTCTTTCTTTAGGAGCTTTTTATATTATAGCTGAAAACTAAAATTTGTCAATTTTTTCTTTTATTAGCTTTAACTTCCCATACTGTCCCAATAAATACTGCTCAAAAAGCAAAGCGAAAATAAACATCGCTAATATTCGCAGAATAATCACGATTTTGCTAAAGAAACCCTGTAAACGCCAATATTTTAGGAAAATTATGTGTTGATTTAAAAAAGACCACTTTTTTACCTGCTCACTCTTGGCTCCCCTGCCCCTAAAAAAGGCCAAAAAACCCTTCTTAGCGCGGGCAACGGTCCGATCGTGGTAAATTATAGCTTCCGGGGCTAATTTGGCCTTAAAACCGGCTAAATAGAGCCGATAGGCCAAATCGCAGTCTTCTTTATACATAAACATTAATTCATCAAAATACTGGCCACTTCTCCCCTTTAATTCCCCTCTCCTGGCCAGGAGAGGGGTTAGGGGTGAGGTTAAGGCGCTAATCCGATAAATTCCGGCCGCGCCATCCGGACCGATAATATTTGCGCCATCACATTGCCCTTTATCAATCTGCCCCTGGCCAAAATCAAAAAATCTTAAACCGGTTTTTAATCCGATGCCGCAGGTATCAATAATATTAGTTTTTTTATTCTCTAAAAAATCCCATTTTAAAATCTTAGGGCTGGCGCTACCTAAACTTTTATCTTTATCCATAACTTCAATTAATTTCTTCACCGCTTCCGGCTCCAGAATCGTGTCCGGGTTAATAACCAAAAAATATTCGGTATCTAATTTTTGAGCTTCATCTATCATTCTGTTAAAAGCCGCGGCAAAGCCGATATTTTCTCCCGACTTCATAATCTTAATCTCTGGAAAGTTAGTAGATATAAATTCCACGTTACTCCTGTTATCCTCGCTATTGTCCCAGCAAAAAATTTTGTAATCTCTCTCCCCTGCCAAAGCTTTAAATAAAGACGGCAAAAAATACGGCAAATACTTTGCCGTATGCTCCCTATAAGTTATAAAACCGATGGCAAGCTTCATATTCTATTTTACCTGTTAAACTTTGCCCCTAATACTTTGATACTCCAAAGTATAGGAGTGTTCTACTAACCGCTATTTTAAACTGCCACTTTGATACTCCAAAGTATCAAAGTGAGTATTAAAAAAGATTTACCTGCCCTTACCCAATCTTTTTAGCACCATCTTATAACCTTTACCAAAATTTAAATTCTTATTTATCCTTTCAATTGTGTCCATACCCATTTTAAATCTTTTGTTTACTTCTTCATAAGTATAACCATCTATTAACATCTTGGCCGCCAGCAATCTCCTTGAGAGCATGCCAAATTCCGTGAAGCTGAATAAATCATTGAAAAACTCTCTAACTTCGTTAACGCTTTTTAATTTTAAAACCGCCTTGCAATATTCATTAAAAAGAATGTCTCTGGTTTTAGGAGTTAATTTTTGTAAATTATATCTGGACATTTTACTAAAAAGTTCTACTTTGATACTCCAAAGTATCAAAGTAGAATATATAAATTTTTCCTGCCCAACATCTAAACTTTAGAGTTCCACTCTTTAAAAAATTGCTTTAAATATTTTTCTAAAAATTCATGCCGCTCTCCGGCTAACTTTTTGCCGGTTTTAGTGTTCATTAAATTTTTTAAAAGCAAGAGCTTATCATAGAAATGATGAATAGCGGAATAGCTGTCTTTTTTCCTGAAATTCATTGTTCTTTTTTTTATTTTTATTTCCGGGTTATAAATCAATCTTTCTTGCAGTTTAGCGCCCGTAGCAAAAACTCTGGCGATCCCAACGGCGCCCAAAGCGTCTAATCTGTCCGCATCCTGCACGATTTTACCCTCTTGAGTTTTCATCCTTGATTTTATCTTCGCGCCGGTAAGAGAAAAGGACATATTTTCTATAATTTCACAAACATCTTTTATAATCTTTTTTTCAACTTTCAATTTCCCTAAAAAATTTCTGATTAATTTCGACCCTAAATTCCTATTACCTTTATTAAGTTTCCAATCAGCAATATCATGAAGCAGAGCCGCTAATTCTATAATAAATAAATCCCCGCCTTCTTTTCCGGCGATATACTTGGCGGTCTTCCAGACCCTAAGAGCGTGCCACCAGTCATGCCCCGTCGTTTCGTTTCCCAATCTGCCCCGCGCATATTCTTTTGTTTTATTTATAACTTCCCTTCTGTCCATATAAGATCTTCTCGTTATGCGTTATGCGTTATGCGTTATGCGTTATGCGTTATGCGTTATGCGTTATGCGTTATGCGAATTAAATTATCATCTTCCCCTGCATTTTCTCTTTAGCAAAATTTTGCGCCCGAAGCAGACTGTCAAAAGTGCCGGCGTCAATCCATTCGCCCTTTACCATCGCCACTTCCAGCTCGCCATGTTCTAAATACCACTTATTTATATCAGTGATCTCATATTCCAACCTGTCCGACGGTTTTAAATCTTTCGCCACTTTAATTACCCGATTATCATAAATATAAAGTCCGGTGACGCAATAATTGCTTTTCGGCTTGACCGGCTTTTCTTCAATGGAAATCGCTTTCCGGTTTTTATCAAACTCCACGATACCGAATCTTTCCGGATCCGGGACTTCTTTGGCAAAAATTTTACCTCCGCCTTTGAAACTTTTTATCTCCTTACTCAAATCATCTTCAAAAATATTGTCTCCTAAAATCATAGTTACATTTTCCTGATCAATAAAATTCTCTCCGATGATAAAAGCTTCGGCTAAACCTTTCGGCTTATCCTGAATTTCGTAAGTGAATTTAGCCCCGAATTCCTTGCCGCTTCCTAATAAATTTAAATAATCTCCGGCCCGCTCCGGCGCCACGATTATCAAGATTTCCTTAATCCCGGCTTTAAGTAGAGTATTCAAGGGATAGTAAATCATCGGCCGGTTATAAATCGGCAAAAGCTGCTTTGAAGTAACTTTTGTGCAAGGGCGAAGCCGCGTAGCCGAACCCCCGGATAAAATAATACCCCTCATAAATTAAAAATTAAAATATAAAAAATAAAATATAAAATGGCCTAATGGACTTTACGGACTTTTGACTTTATGACTTTACGGACTTTTGACTTTCGACTAAGTACTCGCGCAAAGCTTCCTCCCAGCCCCTTTGCATTTCAAGCTTAGTGTTTATCAAAACTGAATAAGCCGGACGTTTAGCCGGCCTAGGAAATTTATCGCCCGCCACCGGATTTATTTTAATTTTTTTATCTAAAATTTTAAATAACTCCACGGCCGCTTCGTACCAGGTAGCCCGACCGATATTGGTAAGATGATAAATTCCATAGCCCTTGTCGCTCTCTAATAGCTTTTTAGTAGCCCCAGCTAAATCCGGCGTATAAGTGAAACCGCTCACCTCTTCATCAACCGCATCCAATTCTTTTTTCTTTTTCGCTAAATCAAGCATTAAATCAAAAAAACTCGGCTTGGCCGCTTCATTTCCGGCTTTAGGCCCGAATAATTTTGAAGTCCGGATTAAATAATATTTTAAGCCCTGCCCGCTTTTTTTTATAAGCTCCTGCTCACCGGCCAGTTTTGTCTCGCCGTATTTATTTATCGGGTTCGGTTCATCATCTTCTTTATAGCCCTCCTTCTTATCGCCGGCAAAAACATAATCGGAAGAATAATGGACTAAAACCGCGCCGGTTTCCAGGCAGGCCTCAACTAAATAACTTACCGCTTCGGCGTTTAATTTTATGGCCAGCTTAAATTCTTTTTCCTCTTCGCATTTATCAACCGCGTTATAGCCGGTAGCGTTGATAATAACATTCGGCTTCAGTTCCCGTATCTTTTTAAAAACTAATTCTTTATCCGTTATGTCTATTTCTTCCCTGTCCCAGGCAACAACTTTATAATCCTTGTCAGCGGAAAAAATTTTAACTAGCTGGCTGCCTAAATTGCCGCGAGCGCCTAAAATTAATATTTGCATATTTAAAATAATATAAAAATAAAATAATGAAATAATATAAAAACCTTATGTATTTCTGCTTTTACCTTAGCATAATTGATTGATAAAATAAAGACCGCTCTGCCATTGCGAGTTCTAACGCTTCTTCCTCGCAATGGCAAGTAGTGATATAATTTATTTATGATATTAATTTAGGAAAAACAAATGGAGAAAAAAATTAAATCGCATGACTCAACTATAATCGTTTATGATATAAACAGGTTTTCGAAAGAATTTTTGGTTTTCGTCCACGGAGCCGGAGGCGATCTTACGGCCTGGAAAAAAGAACGGGCCTTTTTTCATAAGAAGGGTATTTCAACCTTAGCCGTAGATTTAAGGGGCCATGGAAAGTCAGGCCGGCCGGACACAGCCCAAAGCTATAGTTTAAAAAATTTCGCTAAAGACATCGGTATTGTTCTGGAAAAAGAAAAAATATCTGAATTTTCCATGATAGGCCATTGTTTCGGCGGTATGGTCACCGTAATGTTTGAAAAAATTTTCCCCGAGAAAGCAAAAGCTTATATCCTGATTGATACGGCCTACAAAGCGCCCGGAATATTGAACGAATTTGTAAAATACAATCCGTTTTTGGTTAATTTTTTAAACAGGGCCCTGGAAAAATATGATTTAAACAGAAAACGTTTCGGCCATGTAAATTTTGATAAATTCATTGGCGGCGGCGATTATGACCCAGCGAGGATTTATTCCGATATAATTCATACTTCCCTAAAGTCATGGTTATTCACTTATGAAAATCTCGCGAGATATGATGGCGTCCCAACATTGAAAAAAATAAGAAAGCCGGTGCTGATCATCGAGGGCGAAAAAGATTCCATATTTGATGTTTCCGTTGCCAAAAAAATAAACCGATTGATAAAATCATCTCGGCTAGTTGTGGTCCCGGAAGAAAATCATATAATCAACCTGAATAATCCGGCAATCATTGACAAAAATATCTGGGAATTTCTCAATAAAATTGAATTTTTTAAAAAATAAAAATATTAACTAAGATGATATCAACTTGGAAAAAATTAAAAGAAGAGCCCTTTCGGGCCGGATTTCGCAAATTAGTAAAAAGGACGTTTCAAATGCCTGATAACAGAATTGTTGATTTTGATATAAAGCAGGAAGGGCCGGTAGTCTGCGTTTTGGCTTTAACAAAAAATAACAATATAGTCTTGGCTAAACAATTCCGACCCGGTCCGGAAAAAGTATTGCTGGAATTGCCCGGCGGAGGCGTGGATACCGGAGAAACTCCGGAGAAAGCGGCTAGGAGAGAATTTTTAGAAGAAACCGGTTATACCGGAGACTTTCAATTTGTCGGCGCAAGCTTGGGGGACGCTTACTCAACTTTAATCAGATATAATTTTGTCGCCACTAACTGCTACAAAAAGCAGGAACAAAATTTAGAAGATAACGAATTTATTGAAGCCGTAGAAATGCCGCTTGAGGAATTCAGAAAACATCTTCGCAGCGGCCAGCTTACGGACATCACCACCGGTTATCTCGGCCTGGACTATTTAAATTTATTGTAATTAAAAAATTTATCAACCAAAAAACTGCGGAAATACTCTGCAGTTTTTTATTCCAAATTAGTTAATTGTTAATTGTCAATTGTTAATTGTCAACTATTATTACTCCACTCCTCTTCCTGCCTGACTAATAATTCTTTCGCTCGCAACGGCTCGGCCATAATTTCTTTCACGATTTTTTCCAGGCGCAGGCCCTGCGAACCTTTAACTAATACTAAATCGCCTTGCTCAATTCTTTGCTCTATAAACCGGCCGGCTTCAGCCACATCCGTATATTCAAAAATATCATCGCGCGACATCCCGGCTTCTTCAGCCGCTCGGGCTATATCCCGGGACCTTTCCCCGACCGTAATCAACTTGTTTATACCGGATTTAGCCACATAACGTCCGACTTCTTTATGACCTTCTTCGCTATAACCGCCTAACTCCAACATATCCCCTAAAACCGCGAATCTTTTTGCTCCCTTGGCCAGAGGAATTTTAGTCACAATATCCAAAGCGGACATTACGGAAGCCGGTGAGGAGTTGTAAGTATCGTCAATAACCAAAGTATGTTTTATCCCGTCAATTAAATTCATCCGGCCGTTCGGAGAATCAAATTCACGCATCGCTTTGGAAATTTCCACTAAGTTCATTTCCATGGCAATACCAATCGCGGCCGCGGCCAGAGCGGCGTAGATGGAATTATAGCCGATTACCTGCGGCAGCAAAACCGGTATGAATGAACCGTTATAAGTAAGCTTAAAACTAATACCTAAAAGATTATCAACTTCCTTGGTTTTTTCAAAACTAAAAACCAGTTCCTGCGCCCTTACCGTTGGCCCTTCTTTAAAACCATAAGACAAGACTTTAACCTTGCTTTTTTCCGCAAGTTCCTTAGTCAGATCATCATCAAAATTAAGAATTGCCCAACCGCCCGGTTTAAGATTTTCTACGAGCAGGCCTTTTTCTTTCTGGATTGCTTTTACATCGGTAAAAAACTCCTCGTGCGAATGGCTGATTAAAGTTACGATGCCGATATCGGCTTTAGCAATACTTATTAAATATTTCATATCACCCGGCCGATCCACGCCCATCTCCAAGACTAAAATTTTCGGATAATTTTTATCCCGCCATAATATCAGGCCGCAAGCTTTAATAAAAACTCCAAGCCAGCCGAACATAGATTTGCCCGGCGAGTCCGAACCGATAATCGTCAAAGGCAGGCCGATTTCGTTATTATAATTCTTAGTGTTGCGCCGGACGCTGAATTTACCTTTAAGCACGGTAAAAACCGCTTCTTTCGCGCTGGTTTTTCCCACACTGCCGGTAATGCCAATGATTTTCGGCTTATACTTCTTTAGAATCAGCTTGGCCAGAATTTTTAGTTTTAGTCGGACTAATTTACGCATAAAAATATTAATTGAAAGTTTATAAAGTTATAAAGTTCATAAAGTTTTTAAAACGTTGCGAGTCAGACAACTTTATAACTTTATAGACTTTATAACTTTTTACTTTAATCCCTCGTTTTCGCCACCTGATAATATTGTAGCAGAAATTCGGCAATTTCGCCAAACAAGGGCGCGGCGGAGGATTCGGCCCAGGAAACGTCGCGCGGATTATCAATCCGGACCAACATCACGAACTGCGAGTCGTCAGCCGGAGCAAAGCCGGCAAAAGAACCGATATGGGCGCCGGTCTCATAACCCCGCCCATTTTTTTTAGGAATTTGGGCAGTTCCGGTCTTACCGGCCACATAATAACCGGAAACTCCGGCTTTCTGGCCATGGCCTTCTTCCACGACATTAACCAGCATCCCGCCTAAAAGAGTCGCCGCCTTTTCCGAAATCACTCTCCTTATCTCCTTTGGTTTTGTAATTTCCTTAGTCCCGTCGGAATGGTCAATTTCTTTCACGATATAAGGTTTCATTAAAATCCCGCCATTGGCAATCGCGGCGTAAGCGCTTATAAGCTGAATCGGGGTAACGCTTATTCCCTGCCCGAAAGAAGCGACGGCCGCATCAATCGGTTTTATTTTGTCCGCGGTTAAATTTTTGATATCTCCCGAACTTTCGCCGGATAATTCAATGCCGGTATTTTCCCCAAAGCCGAAATTCTTTACATAATCGGAAAACTTTTCCGCGCCGATCTTCTCCATGGCAAAAATCGCGCCGGTATTTAAAGAATTTTCCAAAACTCCGGTCATATTAACCTCGCCGCGCCCGCCAACGGTATCAAAATCAGAATTTTTTATCGGCTTGGGCCAGCCGGTAATCATAACCTGGCCCTCGTCTTTATAAGTAGTTTCCGGAGTAACCTTATTTTGGTCTAAGGCCGCGGCCATAGTGATGGGTTTGAAAACCGAACCGGGTTCATACTGGGAAAAAATTGCCGGATTGTTAAAAACCTTTATATCTTCAACCTGGTCATAATTATTGGGGTCAAAATCTGGATAGGAGCACATCGCGATTATCGCGCCGGTTTTCGGATTCATGACAATGACGCTGCCGCTATCCGCTCCGTGCCGAAGCGCGGCTTCGTTTAATTTCTGGCAGACATGGAACTGGACCGAGCGGTTAATAGTCAAAATGAAATCACTGCCGTCTATGGGCTTTTTATATTCTCGGTCATTAACAATGATTACATCCTTTTCCGCTCCCCGTTCCGCTTTGATTGAGCCGTATTGCCCGAAAAGCTCCTCGTCAAAAAAACCCTCTAAGCCGTATTTGCCTCTCGGTTCTTCATCGGCATAACTGGTAAATCCTAAAATATGGGAACCGATATTTCCTTCCGGATAAAAACGATAAGCGGTCATCGCGTAAGATAGCCCTAAAAATTTCACCTCTTTCGGATTATTATCCCCGTCTTTATCAATCTTATTAAAGACAATCCCATTTTTTACCTCTAAATCCCCCTCGCTTATTTTTTTCTCCTCGGTGCTTAAAAGAAGGGAATATAATTTTTTTAAAGTCTCTTCATCAACTTTTTTCTCAATCGGCTCATACGGGTCGCCGGCTTTTTTAAAAACCGTCAAATAATCACTTATTACTTTTTCTTTCCTTAATTTTATTTCCGCCTCCCTCCTTACAGCTAAAATTTCCTGATATTTTTTATCTGACTTTAAAGCTTCCAAATTTATTTTTACTTCTCCTTCTTTTTTAATCCTTTCAACTTCGGGCAGATTAAGGCCGGCAACATATTTCAGTTCGCTTTCTAACTTTTCTTCTTCCTCTTTTTTCAATAATTCATCCGCCTCTTTCTCCGCTTCTTCCTGGTTAAAAACAGCATACAACTTTTCCGCTAAAATTTCCGGCTCTCTCACTTCTTCAGGGACGGCGTAAACCAAAGCGAAGTCTTTATTGGCGGCGAAAGGATATAACTCTTCTTCCGCCCGACCTTGTTTACGGTCGCTAATGAAAATTTTTCCCCTCTCCGGCTTAAGTTCGCTATAAACTTGGTGCTGGCTGTCGGCTAAAGCGGTGTATAGATCATAATCTCTTACCTGCAAGCCGTATAATTTATATAAAATTGAACCGCCTAATAAAAAAACAATCGCGATTATTAAATTAAGGCGATTATTTTGGGCAATACTAACTTTTTGTTTTGGCTTTTTCCACAATCTCATATAAATAGTTCCGGGGGAATTTTATTTTTTGGCGACAATGCCGCTTGGGATCGTTATATAATCAATCTCTCCGGCGGCCACCATTTTTAATTCTTCGGCCCGCTCGCTTAAGCTATTAAAAGACTGGAAACCAGTTGCTTTTAATTCCAAAACGGCATTTTCTTCCTTAAGGAGGTTAATTTTATTTTTCCCTTCCTGCAGTTTAAAGCCCTTGACGGTTAAATCGTTAATGCCGGCGAGATAATAAACGCCGCCAGCGATAATAATAACAAACAAAAATTTATTTAAATTTTTTAAGTTAAATATCTTCTTTCGATTTTTTTCTTTAGCCGCTTTCTCGCAAAAATCATTTTTTATGTTTGTTTTTGTTTTTGTCATTTTGTTAATTACAAATCCACGAATCAGAACACAAATTCACAAATATTATATAAACGTTTTAAAATCTATTTGTGCTATTTGTGATAATATTTGTGAATTTGTAATAAAAAATTTGTGATTTGTAATTAAGTAATTATTTTAAAGTTTCTCCGTTACCCTTAACTTAGCACTTCGGGAACGCGGATTGTTTTTTATTTCTTCTTCGCCGGGCCTTACAACTTTTTTTGTAATTATTTTTAAACTGGCTTTATGTCCGCATTGGCAAATCGGAAAACTTGGCGGGCAAAGGCAGTCGCGGGCTTCTTCCTTAAAAAAATTCTTTACAATCCTGTCTTCTAAGCTATGAAAAGAAACTATTGCCAGCCGGCCCTTACTAGCTAATAAATTAACCGCCGCCGGCAGGGCCTCCCTCAAACTATTTAATTCATCATTGGTGGCGATGCGCAAGGCCTGAAAAGTTCTGGTGGCCGGATGAATTTTACCGTTTAAATATTTTTTAGGGACAGCTGCCTCTATAATTTCCGCCAATTCATCCGTCGTTTCGATTTTTGTTTTTTTTCTTCTCTCCCCTATGGCTCGGGCGATATTTTTAGCAAACCTCTCTTCGCCGTATTCCCGGATAATTTTTTCTAAATCCGCTTCCGGCCAGTTATTTATTATTTCTTCAGTCCTCCTCCTCGTTAGGGGACCGAAGGCCATATCTAACGGCGCAGCCAACTGAAAAGAAAATCCCCGGCTCCTGTCTTCGAGTTGAGCTGATGATAAACCCAGATCAAAGACAATCCCGCTAAACCAATCCTTTTGGTTTTCTTCTTTAAAATATGTTTTAATGATTTTTGATAAATTTTTAAAATTTTCATTTGCTAAAATTATATTGGTTAACTTTAGGCGAGAAATTAGGTGGCGGGCATTAGCTATCGCCATCTCATCAAGGTCAATTGCCAGCACTCTTCCGGTCTCCCCTACCCGCTTGGCAATTTCTATCGTGTAACCAGCTCCACCTAAAGTGCAATCAATAAAAAATTGTCCTGTCCTCGGACGCAAATATTCTATAACCTCCTTAAGCATTACTGGAGTATGTTTATATTCCATTTATTTAATAGTCTAATGTTGCTCGTTATGCGATACACGATATGCGATTTACAGCACTAACGCTCGCGCCCGGGAAAAAATTATTCTCCGTAATTGTCGGCTGTCAACCAAAGGCGCTTTGATAATTTTTACTTTAATGTCTTGAGCTTCTTCGCTCGACAAAGCTTGGCATTCAATTTTTTTTGTCATATTTTTGTTTTTATTTTATAAGTTAATTGTCAAATGTTAAATGTTAATTGTCAAATTAGACCCCAAGTTCTCCCAAAGCTTCCGCGATACTGCTGCTTTGTTTTTCCGTTCCGCTTTTATATTTATTCCAGATCGTTTCGTCCCAAATTTCTAAGCGGTCATAAAGTCCGGCAATAATTGATTTCCTTTTTAAGCCGGCAAATTTTCTTAAATAACCCGGCAAAGTAATTCTTCCCTGGTTATCAAATTCAACGTCCATAGCGCCGGCAAGCATTAGGCGGGAAAAAGCCCGGGCCTTGGCCTGGCTTATCGGCAGTCCGGCTAATTTAGTCGCCAAAACTTCCCACTCTTTTTTCGGATATAAAAAAAGACAGTTATCCAGTCCCCTGGTCACAACCGCTCCACTTTTAAGTAAAGCTCTAAATTTAGCCGGGACAGCGAGTCTGCCTTTACTGTCCAAGCTGTGTTGGTATTCTCCGATAAACATAACGGATTTAAGAATAAAGAATTATGAATTATGAATACTTTTTCTTAAATCTTAATTCTTAATTCATAATTCATAATTCATAATTCATAATTCATAATTCATAATTCGTTTAAGACCGAGGAGAAGTCTGATAATCCCCCGACAAGGAAAGATTTATCAGACCCCTTCTTTGCCTTAATTTAATAAAGATTGCCTCGATAGGCCCGAGGCGAGGCCATCTCCATGCCCTGGCCCGAAAGCCAGGATTTTTTTGCAGTCGGCGCTTAGTATCTTGGCCGACCGATTTAGTTTTTTGTTTTTATTTTTAAAAAACTTATGGATTTAATTTGAGTAGTTCACCTCTATTCCCCACTTTTCACCTTTATACTTTAATTATACTCCACTTTTTGCCTAAAGTCAATGATAAGATAAATCAATTTTTTTTCCTAATATAAGTAAAATAACTAAACAAAAAACCCGCCTTGTTAATAAGTGGGTTTTTATTCTGCTTCTTATGAAACTGGTTAAACGTCTTATTTGTTAACTTTTCAACAGTTAATCCACAGGATGGGCAACATCTTAAACACTAAACACAAAAACACACGGCCTTGCGCCACCGCTAAAGCTTTAGCGACACGCGGTCGGCCTTAAAACAAAAAAATACAAGTGTTTTCGTGTTTTCGTGTTTTTGTTAATAATCTCCAAATTACCAATTACTCATTATAAATTACTTTTTACCAATATTTGGCTCGCTGCTATAAATCGGTTCAATAACATCAAACTTAGAGAACTTTTTGCTTTTGGTTTTCCCACCTAAACCCTTAACCGGAATTCCTAGGCCGTAGCCCAAAGCATTAGCCGTAACTACCCCGATACGCAAAGCGGTAAAGCCGGTACTGGCGCCGCTCTTATTCGCGATAACAATCTCGGTGATGGCGGATAGTTTTATTTTTTTCTTCCCCAAAATTTTTTTAATTTCCGGCAATAATTTTTCCGCCTGCGAATACTTTGCCTCAAATTCTTTGCGCGCTAAAATCCTCTCCCCTTCTTTTAAAGCGACTTCAATTTTATTCCCGTTAGTTGTGTTAAGATAAAGAATCATAATAAACCAATAATCTTTCTGACTAATTTTAATCTTAGCGGTTTTTCTTTCATTTGCTTGTCAGCTAAAATATTTTTATAAATTTTTATAATTTCCTTAACTACTTTATCCCAGCCGTAATTTTCCTCTACCCTTAATCGGCTTAATTTCTTTCTGCTTTTTACTGAATCAGGATTCCTTAAAAGGCACTCTAACCTTTCGGCTAAATCATTGCTATCTTTATTTTTAAAAGTAAAGCCGACATCCCCGATTACCTCTTTATTTTCCGGAATATCGCTAGTTAAAACCGTCTGACCATAAGCCATCGCTTCTAGGAGCGCGATTGACAGGCCTTCCGACTCCGAGGGCTGGACAAATAAATAGCCATTGGCGAACAATTCCGCCAGTGTTCTATTTTTTTGTTCACCGGTGAAAATTATATTTTTATTGCCGGCGGCCATTTTTTTTAGATCCCGGACATAATCATCAGTAAAAGATCCGTCCCCGACAATCACTAACTTTTTTTTGGTTTTTATTTTCTGGTAAGCGTTAATTAAATAATGGGCGCCTTTGTGCCGCACCAGGCGGGAAACGGCTAAAATATAATTTCCTTTTTTAAGTCCCCATTTTTTTTCTATCTCTTCCGGCGGTAAAATTTTCCCGATAGCCGCCCCGTTGGGAATATAGCTTGCTTTCCGGTTGTATCTTTTCTTCGTATATTTCTTTAATGTTTTAGAAACCGTTATTACCTCGTCCGCCAACCGGCATAAGACAAACTCGCCGAATTTAAGGTAGAGTCTGGCTAACTCCCCCCACTTTTTATGATAATAGCACCGAGTATGAAAAGTCGCCACGACCGGGGTTTTCGGATTTAATAATTTAACCAGCCAAATTAAAGAAGACGGCCCGATAGAATGAAAATGAATTATCTCAACTTTTCTTCTAAAGGTTACATCCAGACAAGCCAAAAAAGTATGGGAGATGGCGTCTAAATGCTTGGAAGGGACGGAAGGCAAACTAATCAGTTTAACCCCGTTATACTCTTTTAGTTTTTCAGGGGAATAACTCGGCCGGGTATAAACATAAACTTCCTGGCCAAGCTTAACCAACCGCGTTGACAATTCTTCAACGTGTCTTTCTACGCCTCCGGACATAGCCGGTATTCCTTTTTGCCCGATGAAAGCTATTCTCATATTTAATAACTGGCAACTAAAATTTCTTTTACCTTATCGCCGTTAGTATCAGCTAAAACTAAATCATATTTGCCCCGGAAACTTTTATCCCTGAAAAAAAACTCTTTTTTAAGCCCTCCGTAGGGGGTAAATATTTTTAAGTGCGCTCCGCCATAAGCCGGCACAGTCACGATTTCCGCTTCCCCGTCGCCGTCAACATCGCCTACCGCTGTTTTTACTCCGCAAACGAACTTTGCCGGATAAGCCGAAAAAATACCCACTAGTTTGTTGGCTTTATTATTAAAAATATTTATTAGAGACTTTTGGCCAAAAGCTGCGCCAGCAACTCTTTCAATCGCGCCATCATTCTTAAAATCAACCGTGCTGGCTTCGGCCTGGGCCTTACTAACTTCCCCCTGGCTGTTTTCTTTTATCCTTTCGCCTGCTAAGTAGGAATCGCTTTTAAAAGAATAATCGTCATAAGCTATCCGGCCATGGCTGTCAAAAACTTTATAGCTTTTGCCGTTAAGTAAGCCAACCCCATAAATTTTTAGAATATCCCTTAAAATAATCCCGTCGGTCGGGCCAAGAATTAAATAGCTAACCAAGCCGCCGTCATTAACGACTTTGTCCTGCTCGCCGTTAATTTTTTCCATCTGATAAGGCAGACCGACTCTGGCTTCCTCAAAATAGGAATTAAGATAAACGGCGCCATTCTGAAAACCGCGGCTCCAGAGGCCTTGAGGATAATCCGCCGATGGCCCGTCAATTCTAACCGCCTCTCCCTTGGCCGCGCCCAGACCCACTCCATACTCATCATACCACCAAGTCTGGGAATGGTTGGAAATATCGTAATCAAAACTGAAATAAGCGTCCGTTAGCAAGGCGCTCGCCAGAGCCGACCTCATCTTAAGATAATTATCCCGCTTCTGGCTATTTGAATTAATTATATGGATATTGGGTTTAAAATTTAATTCTTTGATTCTCGCGTATGACTGCATTATATCAGACCAAACGCCGCCTGATTCCCATGGGGTAGGAAAATTTTCAAACATTATACCGTTTAAATAGGGCTGATAGCCGCCATAAGACGAACCATTGCCCATAATAATAAAATCATTGCCGGCAAAGTCGCGGGTAAGGGAAAGTATTTTTTTTACGCCGGCAATCCATTTTTCATTTATCTCTTCTTTCGTCTCCGCCGCTCCGTCGCGGTCAATATCAATATTGCCTTCGTTTAACCAGGTTATGTCATGCCAGATATTATCATAAAACACCCCGTCCCAAAGGCCGGTAGAAAGAATTTCCCGATAAACGAAGTTCGGCAAAATCGCGTTCCAGCTCGCCCCTTTAGCCGGGTCCTCGCTTACCATATTTAACATATAAGTATTGGGCCAGGCAGACAGTCTCCAGCCCTGGTTATTCGTCAACCACCAATTGCCGTTAATTTTAGCCAGAAGCTTCTTCCTCATCTTAGCGTTTTTCATCCCGGCAATATCATATCTCATCTCCGAAGAAGAAATATAAGCTAAAATTATGATATCAGGATTATGCTCTCTTATTTTTTTTAAATTATCGCGGCTGTTTTCCTGAACTTCCATATCTAAAACCAGTAGGTCCCACCGCGCCAATTCTTTCGCTTCTTCTTCGCTTATTTCCCATTTCAAGAAATAATTCGCCAATTTCGGATTTTTATCTTCTTTTACCTTACCGAAAAAAGCGCTGGCCGGGGACGGCAGGAAGAAAAAAGCAGAAATAATAATAACCAGCAAAAAAAGACTATTTTTCCGCTTTATATTTTTTAGTAATTTTTTCATAAATATCCATCAAACCTTTATAATAAATTTCCTTGTTATTTTTTTCTACCACCGTTCTTCTCGCCCGCTCACCTATTTTTCTTCTCGCTTCTTCATCTAAATTTAAAAGGTGGACCATAACTTCGGCTAAACCGGCAACATCGCCGGCCTCAAATAAAAAGCCGGTTTTACCATCCTCCACTATTTCAGAAAGTCCCCCCATCTTAGCACAGACAACTGCCTTTGTTAAGCTCATGGCTTCAATAATATTATAAGGCGCGTTTTCATACCACCGAGAAGGCGCGACTACAAATTCCGCGCCCTTGACTAAACTCCAGAGACCAGGCCCTTCTATATAACCAGTAAAAATTACATCCCTGACTAAACCCCTTTCCCTCGCGATTATTTCCAGTTCTTTTTTTTGCGGTCCCTCACCGGCAATAACTAATTTACAATCAATTTTTAATAAACTATAAGCTTTTATTAAATCGCTAATCCCCTTCTCTTTACTCAAACGGCCAAAATATAAAATATATTTTCCGGCAATTTCGGTTTCTTGACTGGGCTGGATAGTGGCGGTCAGAAGAGGATTGGGTAAATAATTTATTTCCTCTTTAAATTCGAATTCCTTAAATTTTTTTATTAAAAACCGGCTGGGTGAAATAAAAGCGTCAATCTTATCATAAACTTTAAGCCATTTATGCAAATAAGCTTCAAATACGCAAATAAGACTTTTTAAATAAGAGTCTTTTACGCATCTAGCAAAAAAGCATTTATAGTATTTATCCGGCCGGCTTTTCTCCCAGATTTTCCCCCGCGCCAACAAATTATAATTGGGACAAATTAATTTATAGTCGTGTAAAGTCATCACCATGGGAATATTATACTTCTTCAGAGTTTTTATTACAGACGGCGATAGTTGGTGGTAGATATTATGGAGATGAGCTACTTCTGGCTTAAAATCCTTTATCAATTTTTCTAAATTTATTTGGGCGGAAAAATTATAAATTATCTTTAAAGCGGAATTTATTTTCCCCCGCCAGTTCATTTTTTCTTTTTCGTAATCTACCTCGTCAATAAAATATTTTAACCAGCGGCTCGGCCGGTTTTTAGGATGGGCCATAGAAAAAAAAGCGATGTCATGCCCATGGCCAGCTAAAATTCGGGCGGTGTCAAAATAGCATCTTTCCGCTCCGCCTCTTAAATAATGGAATTTGTTTATTAGAAGAATTCTCATACTTATATGTCAATTGATGATAAATTAAAAAGATAATATCGCTCGCCGAGTTGCAATACCTACGAATTACAAATCCTTTACGAATTTACGAATCCTCATCCAAATATTTTTTTATATTCGTAAATTCGCACCAATTCGTAATTCGTAGGAGATTAACCTCGCTAACCGCGCTAACTTAGAGATTAGTTGGGCAAGCCATCTTGTTCAGACAATAACCTTAAATATAAATCCTCGTATTCTTTAACAATTTTTTCTATGGCAAATTTTTCTTTCACTTTATCCTGTAAATTTAATCCCAGTCTTTCCCTTTCTCTTGGGCGTTCAATCAGATAATTTATTTTTTCCGCCAAGCCACTTACATCCTCTTTTCCAAATAATAAACCATCTTGACCATCTTCTATAATTTCTTTTATTCCGTCAACTCCGGAAGCGATAACCGGTAGACCAGCCAGTCCCGCTTCCAAAATCGCGATGCCGAATCCCTCCCAGCGGGAAGGCAGGACAAAAATATCTAAAGAGTTTAAAAATTCTGAAACATCTTTCTGCCAGCCCGCTAATTCCACCCGGCCGGATAGGTTTAATTTTTTTATGAGCTTTTCTAATCTTTTTCTCTCGGCGCCGTCACCGGCAATAAAACACTTTACTTTTTTATCCGTCTTAGCCAAGGCCGTAATCAAGCCGTCAAAACCTTTTTGCTTAGTAAGCCGACCAACCGAACCGACAACAATTTCTTTCTTTTCATTATGGTAATCCCGGTTTTTGTTTAAAAATCTCTTAGCTTCCACGCCGTTATAAATAATTTCTGTTTTATTTCTGTCTGCTCCCTCAAATTTAACCGCGTAATCCTTTACGGCCCGCGAAACCGCTATGACAGAAGTAGCCAAACCGGCGGTAGACTTTTTAAGGATTTTTTTTAAAAAACTTTCCTGGTAATTTAAATTATGTTCGGTAGAGACTATAACTTTTACCCCGGCCAGCCGGCCGGCCAGCCGGCCAAAAATATCCGCTCCGAAAAGATGGGTATGGATAATATCCGGCTTTTCTTTTTTTAATATTTTTACCAGCTTTAAAAAAACAAACAGGCCTAACTTTTTATCTCCCCCCGCTAAAATAAGCGGGATGCCTTCTCTTTTTAATTCCATCCCCCAAAAACCAAAACGTTTAAGACAAACAACTTTGCTTTCAAATTTTTCTTTATCCAAATTTTTCACGATATCAACCAATAGCTTTTCCGCTCCGCCCAGATCCAAAGTCGGGATGATATGGATTATTTTAATTTTTTTCTCCGGCATAGGCCTTATTTTCCCTTATTAAATATATTGCCGCCAAAGTTAAAGCGATTGGCAGCCAAAGCTTTCCCTTATAATAAGAAGTGTTAGAAAACTCAAACAAAAATATGCCGAAACTGCCGACTGCTAAAGGCAGCAGCAACTTTAAATTATTTTTATATCTTTTAAGGGATTTATAAAATAAAGAAAAGATGCAGAAAACAAAAGCGGCAAAAGACAAAACTCCGAATAAACCATTTTCCGCCAGTATTTTTTGCCCAAGGCCGTGCGAATCAAGCGGCGCTCCGTATTTCGCCCTGAACCTTACATTATCCGCGACTAAATTTATAAACTCGCCCGCGCCCTGCCCGAAAAACGGTTTTTCCTTAAAGGCCTGCCAGGCGATCTCTGTCATCAATATTCTGTTCTCGGTTGAGCTCACGCCAATTTCATACTGGCTCTGGAGTTTCACCATATAAACAACCAAGGGAGACAAAATAATTAAAGCAACCGCTAAGGTAAGAATAATTTTTTTCCCGTATCTCCGGCTTTTATAAAAAAGATAAATAGCGGCCTCTAAAAATAAAACCAGCCAAGCGGCGCGGGAAAACGTTCCCAGTAATACCAAGCTTAAAAAAATAACCAGGAGATTAATTGCCCGGCCGGCGGATCCTTCTTTAAACCAATATTTTAAAGCTAAAGAAAAAAATATAGCGACCAGCAAAACTTCCGCGATTAAATTATGGTTTTCGCCAATCGGGTAAATTCCGGAAATCCCGATGGGCCGGACGCGGACAAATTCATTATACCAGTCCTGCTGGCTTAAAGAAACTAACCCGACAACGGCCACCAGCAAGCCGGAGATTAGAAAGCAGATTAGGCAATTTCTTAAGGTCTTTTTTTCTCTTATGATGTTCACCGGCAGAACAACATAAGCCAGATAAAAAAACATTATCCAGCGAAGGGAATACCAGATATTGGTAAAAATATCGCCGGCTAAAATATTGCTGATGCTCACGCTTAGAAAAAATATGAGGAAAGGCAAGGCCAAGGGTAATTTTATTTCCTTTAACTCATCTTTGGAAAAAAATAAAAAACGGAAAAAAATTCTTAAAAAATAAGCCGCTAAAACGACTATCGCCAATAAATCAATAAACGGGATTACTAAATTGCCAACGTTAAAATTTAAATCAATAACCGGCAGAAATAATATCATTAAATAAAGTCCAATCTCGGGTTTAATCGCTAAGATAGCTAAAACCAAAAAAGCTAAAAAAATAGCGGCCGCGACCAAGGGAGAAAAACAAAACAGAACCGAGCTTAAAGCAAAAGTTAAAGCTAAAAAACCCGTTATAACCCACTTATCCCTCTTATTTTCCCAAGTAAAATAATTCACCTTATTTTTTTATTATATTGATAAATGATGTTTTATATTGACATAAAAAATAAAAAAAGTCAAGGTATCTCTACCTTGACTTGTATATAATTTCTCCTTTCCTTTCTCCCGGCCAAACCTTGACAATGGCCTTGGAAAACTCCCTTTGCCAGGAACCGTCAAGCATTTCCCGGGCCGGACCAAGCGCCTTCCCGATTTCCTGATACTCGGGGAATCTCCTGATCAGGCCCTGGCCATAAGCGTAATAACCGTCGAAAAGCAGGGCGCTTGATAGGATAAATAACCTGTGCTCGGGATTGTTGGGGACCTGCCTGGCCTGGATAATGGAAAAGGGGCCGGTTTGAAAATAATTCGTCATTGACTTATACCAACCACCGGCCTTATCATCTCCCAAATAATCATTCGGGAACTCTTCAAACATCTTACCGTCAAGGATATTAAGGAACTCTAACGTTCCTTTATTCCCAACCATAAGAAAATTCGGGCCTTTTGCTTCTCGGATAACCCGGAGAAATTCCTGGATCCCCAAGGACCAGGAAAAATCAAGGATGGAAGTGTCGTCATTTTCTCCATTATTACCCGAGTCAATCCCTTTGTTTCTCCCGTAAGTCCCGATCCAGGAAACATCCCCGCCGGAATTATCCATGAAGTAGCCATCCCAGACGGAATTGAATAAGACTTTTTCCAAAAGAAACCGGGCAATCCACCGGTTATAGCGCGCTCCATTTACCTCGGGGCAGACGGCGCTTAGGTTAAGCATCCGCATACCTGGCCAAAAAATTACGGGCTCGCCATCTGGCTGGAGAAGCCACCATTTCCCGGCTGCTTCCACCTTTTCCAGAACTTCTTTTTGCAAAGTCCTGTTTGCCACCATTGGATAAAATAATTCCATTGGGTTGGAATAGGCCAGAAGCTTTACTTCCGGATTCCTTTTTTTAATCGCCCGAAGGTTATCCGGATTGTTGACCAGATTTTCCATATCCGCTACTACCAGGTGAAAATTGGCCAAAGAGTCGGCTTCGTCTTTGGTCATTGTCGGCGAAGTCCAATAAGCGGCTAGTTTGGGATTGCCGCCTAACTTTGCCTTTCTTGCTATAATAGAACCGCAGCCACCGGCAATTATCGCAATCAGGAGCAAGAGACACATCCTTTTTATCTTCATCGCAGTCCCCTTTCAGTTGGGATATAATTTTAAAAAAATTTTCAAAGGAACAAAAAATTGATTTTTTATATTAACATAACGGCAAAACTAAGTCAATTGCGTGTAAATATTTTATAAAAAAAGGCGTCAGATGCAAGCATCTAACGCCTTGAATTCAATTGTCCCGAACCGGTTATTTTTCCGGAACCGGAATCGGCTTGAGGCGGAAATTGTAGCCGCCTCGATCATTGTCGACGATATCCTCTTCCCTTACCGCCTTAAGGAGAGAGGAATCAAGAGTGAGCAAGGCATGAGGAATATACCTATTCCCCCCGATAGCGAAACAAAAAGAGAATTCTTTCTCCAGCGGAAGCATCACCCCCGCCTTGAAGAAATAATACTTTTTGTCCGCGGAGAGAGACATCTCCTCATCCCTCCATTCCGTCAAATCCGCCCTGAATTTGGGCTTTTCTCCCTCCACCGCGTCCACGAGCTTCTTGGCGACAAAAAAAGTCCCGTCCTCATACACGCCATAGAGGATGCTATCGGGCGGAGAGACGAATTCCTGCGCCTGGACTACGAAGCCAAGGGCGAAGAGGAAAAAGACGGCGAAGCAAAAGATTCTTTTCATATCCCTGTTCCTTTCTATCTGAAAAACTTTTTTTGTGGTTCAAAATCCAGAGTGACACCAATAGAATTGCCATTAGCGTCTCGGAACTTTGAATTTCTGGTATTCTTAAATTCAACTCCAAATTTAAAAATATCTTCTTTGCTGCCTATACAAAATCCAACAATGCTAGTAATGCCATAATCTTCGTAAGCATAGCTGGATTTTGCCACGATGCCGCTCTTAAAACCATCAAGGTCCCAGAGATAATATCTGGACCCGAAATTGACGCTCCCTTTATTCCCGGCCGGATCATTCCTTCTTGGAATCCGGCTATTGGCCCACCAGCTCTTTTTGCTGTGGCCAACATCAAAAATGAAATCAAGCCAAGTCTCAAATCTCCTTTCCTTGAAAATTTCAGCGCCATTACCATAAGAGTCAGCTGTAAGGCCGAAGTAAAGGATGGAATCATCCTGCTCGGCTTTATATCCTTTTCCGTCCCGGCCCTGGTCATGTTGCCGGCCAAGCTGTAAGGACGATGTAAAACGGTAATTTTTCATGGTCATGTCCAAAACCGGACCGACTGTAGCCCGATATCCATCGTAACTAAAACCGCTTCCGGTTTTTCCTTGCCATCCGTTGGCGATACCGCCGATACCGAAATGGATATTGGTTAAAAAAGCGCCCTTGGTGGAAAAATAAAAGTTGCTTTTGCCGCCGTAATAATTACTTCCGCCCGCTCCTTGCAGAGGGAAATAATGTCCGGCCCAGAGATAAGTCTCATGGCGGCGAACAAAAACAGATTCATCCTTTTTCTCCGGGGGAACTAATGACGGAGGCGAAGCAGGCGGTTTTTTTGTTTCCAGTTTTGGTTCTTTTGGTTTATCCGGTTTCTTAAAAACCGGCTTATCTGGAATTTTTTCCTTCCACCAAGCCCAGTTATTGCAGATTGTCGGGGCAATCAGATAATAAACAGAATCGCCTACCTGACAAGAATACCTTTTTGCCTCATAGTAGACGGTGGAATCCGGCCAGGCCGCTACCACGTTATTGACCAGACGGTAATTGTTAAAAACCATCTGGCAAAAGCGTTCGCCTTTGGCCAGATAGTAATCTTCGCTATCCCCTCTTTCTACCCGCGCGATTAAAAACGCTTTCACGCTGCCAGGCAGAGAAAACATCTTGATCGCTTTGCGGAAATCTCTTTTACCAAAAGGATCGCCCCCGGGGTTTTTCCAAAGGAAAACTCCGGCTTCCGGAACTTCCGGAATCCTTAATTCCTGCCCGGTCCTTAATAAGGTCGGGTCGGAAATTTCCGGGTTGGCCGCCAGAATCTGCTGCCAGGTCAAACCATACTTCTTGGCGATCTGCGCCAAGGTTTCATTGGCTTTAACCATATAGGTTTCTTCGGCCTGCGCCAAAGCCGATACAGCCATAGCCACCAGTATTATCAACACAAACTTTTTCATGCTCGTCGTCCTTCTTATAGATTGTGAAAGAACGGAAAATCAGATTATTAAATTTAGAAAAAACTCCTTATTTCTCCCAAATTCAATCATCCAAGTTGACCCCATATTTCTAACCCCGTTAGAAATAATCTTCTAAGCGAGGCTAACAGGGTTGATATCTTAAGTTAACAAATTTCCCAATTTTTGTCAATAGCGTGTTTCTTGCAACAAAGGGGTTCGACACCCTATAGGGTGTCGAACCCCCAATACTTTTTATATTATTTCCTGCCTGCTCGCCTCTCCCGCTTAGCGGGATTTGGCCAGTCTCGCTCGCCTCGCTTTCGCTCCGACGAAGCGGGCCAGCTCGTCTATGCGGGCGAAGCGAGCCGGTAGGCAGGTAGAATTTGCGGCAAAAAAAAGAAGACGGGCGCTGTGGATTAAACACACAACACACGTCTTCCTGTAATAATCTATATAAATGTGCTACTTCTGCGGAACGGGATGATGTTCCCCCGTTCTGATGTTGAAAACGAACTCATAACCCCACTCCCCAGCTTCGTCCTGCCGGGCGTGCGGGTCGTCGGAAGATATAGTCAATCTTGTTCCACCTTCCGTTTCGGTCCAGACCCGGACCGTGTACCACTCCCCTTCATCAACGAAGAACGAGGGAACCAGTACATACCCCCAAACCCGGGGATAATGATTATTCCCGTCAACACGGTTATCGGACACCGAGAAAAAACTCCAGGCGCTATCCGCGTTGACGAAAATCTGAAACTCAACAAACATCTGGAGCGACGAGTCTTTCATCGCCGGTTCCAGAATCGGTAATGAAACACCTATTCCCTGTCCCTGGACAATCGCTTCTACCCGGGAAGGTCCTCTCACATCCTCCCCGGAAACCGTTTTCGTCGCTTGAACCGGCGGCTGAACCGACGGCTTGGGTCCGCAGCTGGCGAAAACCAGAGCAAGGACACAAGCGAAAATTGCTGACAAGAAAACTTTCATTGCCTTTTCCTCCATGAACTGAGGGTGAAGGGTGATATGATCTGATTACTTTTTATCTATATCAATTAAATTTGCTGCAGAAAAAACAGTTTTGCTTCCCCTATAAGATAATTTACTTCTTCTTAGCTTGCCCTTCTCTCCATCTCAGCGCCTATCGGCGGCTTAAGCTAACCTATCGGTCAAGCTTAAACGAATCTCCCTATCGGAAGATCTTTTGTCAGCTACCCTATCGGGAAAGCTGCTAAGACAAAAAGTGGCCTCAAGCTATGAAGCAAGTTATCCTAATGGATGGTAAGAAATTTTTTCTTTTTTTCAGGTTGCTCCCTTTTACTCCGATGCTGAAAAAACCGGCACCGGGGGCAGATTATTGAAGAGAACCGGAACGGAAACTGAACCGTCGTTGGTTTTCTTAACACCTGTCTGAGTAGAATCGGGTTTAGGCGCGGGTGTCGGAACAGTTGGGGAAACCGGTTCCGCGTCTTTGACCAGGGCCTTCACCTTGGCGACCTGGGAAAGGGGGTTAAAAACATATTCGTATTTCTGAATGTGTTTTTCCCTCTCTTTATCCGCTCCGGCGAACTTTGCTTCCTTAAAAGAAGCGGCTGCCGAATTAGATTCCGAAGGATTCTTTTTTGTATAATCCTCCAGATTGGTGTATTCGGTAATATCGCCGTCCCCCTCCAGCACGTACATCGTGCCGGCTTTGCCGACCCTTACCTCCTCGCCGGTTTTGAAATTTACGTAACCGGTTTTAATGGCCCTCCGATGCGCTTCTGCCCCGATCCATTTCTTGAGAGAAGTGGAATCGGACAAGGTGCCGGTATAACCCCAGAAAACAGGGTTAAGCGCAATCTGCCTCATCAGGGGGTTTTCCACGCCGTCGCCATTACAGATGACGGCTCTTTTCGCATACTCGTCGTCCACGGGCAGAAGATGGAAAACCGCAATCGTCCATTTCTGGACAACTGTGGTATCTTGGGCCACGAGCGTGAACTTCTTGGCGCCATCCGAAAAGTCAAGCGTGTCGCCGAGGTCGGGAACCATTTTCCCGAAGTCCCCTTTCCAATCCGTAACTATCACGGAATTCAAAGGAACGTCCGGCGCTACTGCTAGCCGGACCGTATGGGCAACCGAATCAATTTCGGCTTCCTGGCCGTTCAAAACGAATTTGGTAAGATTAATCGTCTTGTCCGGCTTAGCAACTACCACGGTTATCTTCCACTCTTTGACGGTTTTGCCGTCTTCGGAAGTGACCGTGCAAATCGCCGTACCCGGAAAATCTCCCTTGAGCGTATAGGTTGCACCCAGGGACAACTCCATCTTGAAGAAATCTTCCTTTATCTGGCCGGGTTTGTAAACGTCATATATAGCCGCGAGGTGAACCTCGCGCTTCTCGGCGTTTACCTCGTTTTTCCCTGACGTATCTGCTATTTCCGAGAGCCAGCATTTCACGATATCGGCCCCGGTGTTCGCGGCAGCTTTGGTAACCGTGACGGTCCAGTCCTTGGTAGTTACCCCGTCCTGGGCCGTGACCGTGTAAGTCGCCGACCCGCTAGAGAAGTCAACAACCGTTCCGGACGCCGGATTGATGGTCGCGCCCTCGGATATTACGAGGGCCGGAGCCATCTTAGTCAGGTCAGTGCTGTACATAACCTCAACCGTAATTTTTCCGGCCGGGTCAATGTTCACCTTGGTCTGGCCACCGACCTGGAAATCCGTGATCTCGGCTTCCGTGTTCGGCGCCAGTCTGACGGTGACTGCCAGCTTATTGGCGATCTTCCCGTTCTCCGACGTAACCACGTAGGACTCGAACCCGTCGGATAAATCGACCGGGGTACCGGATGCCGGAGAAACAGTTGCTTTCGGCGAAACCACGATGTTCACAACCGCCTTGGTCAAATCCGTGCCGTAAGGCACTTCTACTTCGACCGAGCCGTTTTTGACGGTGGTCAAGTCCGCCTTGACGCCCGCGACTTCGAGCGCGGTGATTTCCGCCAGCTTGCTTTTGCAACCAGCAAAGCTGACGATAGCGAGAACAAACGCTATCACGATAACAATGGGGTTCCACTTCTTCATTGCATTACTCCTTTCGGATTTGAGAGGGGCTAGTTTTTAGGCCAGCCCCTCCTTGAGTTGAATGTTTAACCACTAAACTATTTTAGTAACCTTTTTCTGATCCAGGAGAAGGGTAACCTGTGATGCAAACTTATCGCCCTCAAGACATCGTTTCAAAGAATTAACGATATCTCTTTTGTGCGACATTTTGATGTTTTCCTTTTCGTCTCCCGTATTCGTGAAAGGTGAAATAAAAACTTCTTCCGTTTTATTTCCAATGGTTCTCCATTTACGCAAAACCTTGACCCGGAAATTTCCCTTGCTTGTTGTTTTTATTTCCAACTCCTCTACTTTTACATTCCAAGAGGTTTCCTCGGAAGCGGTCGGTTTTCTCCTGAGCTTCTTTAAAAGAATAACGGCCACCAAAGAAATGATCAGGAGAGATACTATAACTACCAAAACTCTCCGGAATGAACGTCCTGCAGCTTCCGCTTCCGCTTTATCTGCCGAATCTACCAAAGTTTTTTTGCTGGCAGACGCAGATAAAGAATCAAGCTTTGATTTAATCTCTGCGAAGTTTTTGTCAGGAGTGATCTTTATAAATTTGTACTCCACGACTACCTGGCGGCTATTTTCTCCGTCTCCCTTTGGGACGACGTTGATTTTCGCCCCGGGAAATTCAGAAGCGAGCACGCCTTCAACCGCTTCAGCCCTATTTTTTGAGAGCTGGTCATTCTGCGCGGAGATACCGCGGTTGTCAGCTGAGCCAATTATGGTTATGACCAAATTGGTTGAACCCGGCTGCGCGTCTTTTATTTCCGCCACCAGAATCTTGACCTGCACTTCGATTTCGCCTTTGACCGCGAACTCGTCGGTTCCATAACCGGAGATTAATCTTTCATCGGCCGCAATGTTGGCAACGATGGCCAACAGGATGAACATAACCAAACTAAACCGTTTCATGTAATACCTCCTGCCCTATCGGGCGGTTTCATGCCTTATCAGGCATGGGTTAAAAACTCCTTGCCCAGTCAGGCAAGTTTTATTCAGTTGTCAAAGATCCGGCCTTTATTATTTCTGCTCCGATTACGGGCAGCCCCGCCTTAAGCGGAGATATAATTTAGACCTTCAAACCTAGGCCGTTTAATTGCCCAAGTTTGACTGCCCAAAATTATTTTCGTCTTCTAAGGTTTCTAATTTGTCTTCTTCCAGGTTCCGGCCTTCATCTTCGTAAAAATTCGGGCTGAGGAAACGAGCGTATTCCTTTTTTTCTAAAATACTGCCGACGCTTTCCCAATTATTTTCTTCCTCCCCTCTTTCTGCTGTTCCACTTCCGTTTCCAGCCGAAAATTTATATTCTTCATCCGCGGAAAAAAGATAGATATAAATTAAAGACAAAAAGAAACCGAGAATAACCGCGCCGATAAAATTTAAAATAACATTCGGCTTGACCGGCTTCCGCGAAGTTAACGGCTCATCAATGATTTTTACATTCACGTTATCTCCGTAGCCGTGATAAAGCCGGTGGCTGGCTTGCATGGAAAAAGCGATAGCGCGGGCAATCTGGTCGGCCTGAAGTTTATCCGGATGATAAACCGCGACGGAAATTATGCCGGTATCGCTAATAGTTTTAGCCGCCACGGTTTTTTTCCATTCCTTCATCCGTTTCTCCGTGTCTTGGCCGAAATAATCTTTATTGATTTTAAAACCGGCTTTATCAACTTTTTCAAAAAATGAATTGGAATAAATCACTTTAGCTAAAATCCCGCTTAAGTATTCGTTTGATTTTGAAGCGACGTAGGGGTCCGTGTTAGCGCCAAAATTATGGATTACCAGCATCTTAAAGCTGGTTTCATATTTAAATGGCTGGGTAAAAGTAAAACCCGCCGCCAATAGAACAAAAAGGATGACGATTATCATTATCGCCAACTTCCTTTTGAGAATTAAATTAAGAAAACTATCTAAATTCATAAAAATTCTTTAAAAATAGGCCTTTTTTATTAATTAATATTTAACTTAACATAATAGCATATTTATTAAACTATGTCAAGGATAAAATAAAAATAATAAAAAAGCCCGGGGTTTTATTAACCTCGGGCCTGTTTCATCGTTTTGCCGCTCTTTTACTTCAAAAGCGACATTTTTATCGTTTGGGAGAAATCTCCAGCTTTTACCGTGCAGAAATACACGCCGCTGGAGAATTTTTCCCCGTTCCAGGTAAGCGAGTAGCTACCGGCTTCCCGGAAACCATCGGTGATTACCTCCACCCTTTGCCCGGTTACATCTCGGATATCAACCATTATGTTTTCAGCTTTGGGAAGGGTAAAGTTGATACTGGTCGCCGGATTAAAGGGATTGGGATAATTTTGGAACAACCCAAAAACCTTCGGTCCTTCACTTTCAACCGCCACCACCTTGCCGCTGTCAACAGCGGTAACGGAGAAATTATATCCCCCTTTGCCATTGTTAATGGTATCGCTTTTATTGACAAGCTCATCCATAATGATACCGGGGAAAAACTTCCCGTTATCACTTACGCAATAAAAAACAACTTCCTCTTCTTTGGGAAAAACATAACCGCTGTCAGCTTGGCAGGAGAAAAAGCCGTTTTCCAACTTTCCTTTCTTCAGTTGCCAGGAAGTCGGTTCGCCGGCAAAACTTACGGACGTACCGCCGGCAAAAGAAACCATTTCCTCCGAGATAAATATCCGGCCGTTCCCGGCTCCGTAGTGAGTGGAGTCAAAGGACGTTGGCTTCAATTTATCAAACACGGGAAGAACGGAAAAATTGTAACCAGTATAGTCGCTATTGCTTACCACGTCAGTATTGTTATTAGCGATCATGCCGAAAATATTACCCGGGAGGTACCAGTCGTTGCTGGTAAAGACATAGAAGATGACCTTCTGGCCTTTAGGGAAGATATATCCCTTTTCGGCCGAGCAGATAAAAAATCCGTCCTTCAGAATTCCCTCTTTCGGTTTCCAGCCAGTGGGGTCTCCGTTGAAAAACACCTTTGTACCCTCCGGCCCCTCGAAGTACAGACTGTCCGTTCGCACCATCATCAGCGACACGAACATCTCGTTGTCTTTGATGCCGTAATTCCATGGCTCAAAATAATGTTGTGCCGCGTCGATTACCGAAGAAAAAGTAACTATTACCGAAACAAAACTTAGGAAAGCAATAAGCCGTTTCATGGTAAATCCTCCTCTAGGGGAATGTTTGGGTTATTTTTTATTTCTTACCGGTTTACTTATCTCTTTATGTAAAGAACCGCTGAAGAATTTTAAAAGACTAATAAATGACAATACCATACCCGTGAACAGATGTCAACCACGATCCAAAAAACAAAAAAACAAGAAAACAATAAAACGGAATACTTGGAAAAATAATTGCTTTATTGCCTTCTTGTTTTTTTTGCTTGCCCCTCGGAGCTTTGGCGTAGTGGGGCTTTCTTATTTCTAGCTTATCCCTATCTCGTCAACGACTATAATTTTACTTCCTTCCAGAATGCTATAAAGAAAAACATCCGTAATATCTTTGCGGTATTTAAATTCTTTTGTATCCATCAAAGTATAGTTAATCTGCCGGCCCATTTCTCTTTCTAAATCTTTAACCGTTCTGGCCAGCCGGTTTTTATTTATCCGGCCGACAATAAGCATATCGGTCGGCGCCTGACGATTATTCATAAAAACGCCGGTTAAAATAAAGAGTTTCGGGCTGCCCAGTTTATTAAGCTTCTTAATAAAGTCTTTTTCATACAAAACCTGGGACTTAACGATTAAAGCTTTTATCTCCTCAAATAAAACAAAATTTCTATTGGCCTTATAATATTTCTTCTCGCCGCCGCTTAAATTCGCCACTTCAATTTTTTTCGGAACCACGTTTACTATTTCGCCCCGCAATAACTTTTCTAAATTCTTTCTTTCTTCAAAGGATTGCTCGCTAACCTTCTCCTCCCCTATCCCCGTATTAGAAATTAACAGGCCAAACTCTTCCAAATTTTCCAGCTCTCTCCGCACGGAATTAACCTGCAGTTTTAAATCGCGGGCCAGCTGCCTAATATAATACTTTTCTTCAGGATGAAGCAGAAATAATTTTAAAATTTTTACCCTTGTATTGGAACCGAATAATTTCCCCAGCATATATCTTATACCTTACTTAAATTATGAATTTATAGTATAATATAAAAAGGTATAAGTCAATATTCCAACGAGAATAACCAATAGTTTCTTGGTTATTGGTTATTTAGAGTTTTATGTATTATAAAATAACTTCTCTAATATTAAGTTCCACTCAAAATTCTGGCCAAACGAGCGAAGTTTTTGTCGCCCAGCCGGACGCCAATAAAGAGACTCTGGCCGGAAAACTTTTTGCTTTGATTGAAGTCAATTCAAGAAAAAGCGAGGCCTTAAAAATTATTAATTTTTTGGTTAACGCCTTAAACCACAATTATTACCAGAATGAAAAAATAATCCTGCGGGAAAGGATAAGCACTCTAAAGGTAGAGCATATTTTTGAAACCTCTTTAGCTAAAACTAATAAAGAGCTGCTTGATTTCCTGGAAAGGGAAAAAATAAATATTCCTCTATCGGCTTTCAATATTACGGTAGGCATCGCCTACGAAAACGAACTGCATTTCTCCAATCTCGGGAAAAACCGCTGTTTGCTTATCTATAAGCACCGGGAAGAGCCGAAGGTAATGCCCGGCAAGCTAAAATTTTCCTCTGCCCCTAAACCGGAGGTAAGCTACAAAATCGTTGACTTAAGCCAGAACAGTAAAACCCAGACTCCGACCGGAGGCGGGAAAGGGAAAAGACTCTCTGCCCACCCCGACGGGACGATAAAATTATTTTCTAATATTGTGAGCGGCGTGATTCCGACCGGCGGCTACTTTCTCTTTACTAACGAAACTCTGCCTGAATATCTTTCCGGCAGGCAGCTTATTGATATTATAACGAAACTGCCTCCGGCCGGGGCGATTGAGCAGATAAAAAATATCTTGGGCGGCGTTAACGCTTACGTATCTTTCTTGGGGCTTCTCATAAAAAATACGACGGGCTTAAAGCCGGCCGCCGAAATTGAGCCGACGGCCGAAGTCTCCGCCAGAGACTCAATTACCCGCCTTAACTCTACGGAAGAAAAAACGGAAAATCTTCTTATGCCGTCAGGGATGATAAACTTTAAAAAATGGCTTAAAGTCCCGGCCTCGATTTCGGCAAAGTTAAAAACCCAAGGAAGCGTTGACCGAAACAAACAAAATTTTTTAATGAAAGATAAAATATTTTTTAGGAAAAAACAGACCTGGATTTTTGCCAAAAAGATAATTCTTATTCTGCGGGATATCTTTGCCAACCTGATTTATCTCCTTATTTATCTCTTAAAAGTTCTTACCAGTAAAGAGCAGGCGAAAATATTAGGCGCAAGAATTATCGAAAAAATCCGGTCAGACCGCGAGAATATTAAAGAGAAAAAAGAAAAAATCTGGCTTTGGCTAAAAAATCTTAACCGGAGAAATAAAATTTTTCTTTTCGCCGCCGCTATCTGCCTCCTGCTTTTTGTTATCAGCTTATCCTTTACCGGCGTAAAGAATAAAATAAAAGAGGAAAAAGTCGCCTTTGCCGATTTAGTAAAAACGGTTGAGCAGAAACAAAACCAGGTTGACGCCCATCTCCTTTACAATAACGAAGAAGGGGCAAAAACTATCTTAGACGAGCTGAAAGGAATGATAGAAAATCTCCCTCAAGAAACGGAGGAGCAAAAAGAATACTACGAAAGAATTACGAAAAAAAACGGGGAGCAACTGGAAAAAATAAGGCATATCGTAATTATTGAAACCGGAGTCCCTTTAGCCGATTTCGCTAATCTTAATAAGGCGGCCGAAGCGGCTAATATAATTTTAGCCGGCAATAAAATTTATGCCGGGGACGGAGCGCAAAAGACAATTTATACTTTAGATTTATCTAAAAATCTGATTACGGCCGTAACTGATCTAAACCAGCCGATAAAAGACCTTCTCTCTCCGGTCCTTGATAATAACAAAAATATTTATTATTTAAATAATAATTCTATTATCCAGCTTAAGACGGAAACTGAAGAAATTTCCAATTTAACCATTGACTTTCCCTCGGGGCGAGAAAATATTGTTGCCGCCACCGGCTATAATAACCTGCTTTATTTTTTGGATAAAAAGGACGGGCAAATTTACCGCTACCGAAAAACCGAAGGCGGGTTTTCTTCCAGGGAAAAATGGATGAAAGATAAAGCGGATTTCTCTCAAGCCGCCAGCTTTTCCATTGATGGGCAGGTTTATGTCCTAAATTCCGATGGCGGCGTCCTTAAATATCTAAAAGGCGAAGAGCAGGACTTTTCTCTAAAAGCGATTGACCCGCCTTTTACCGTTGCCAAAAAAATTATTGTTTCCCCGGATTTGGAATATATCTATATTTTAGAACCAGCCAGCAAACGGCTCGCCATCTTTAATAAAACCGGAGACTTTTTAAGCCAATACCGATTTGACAAGCTCAATAACTTAAAAGATTTTGACGTGGATGAAAAGGGTAAAAAAATATATGTCTTAGATGGAACTAAAGTTTACGCCATTGACGCCACGCATTTTAAAAAATAAATATAAAAATTTATTTATTTTTGATATAATGAAAGCATGAAGTATAAATCTTATTACAAATACGGCAATTTTTCTCTTTTTCATGGTAATTGTCTTGATATTTTAGCTGAAATTCCAGAAAATTCGGTTGATATGATTTTCGCCGATCCGCCATATTTGTTATCAAACGGAGGATTTACCTGTCATGCTGGTCAAATGGTAAGCGTAAACAAGGGGCAATGGGATGTAAGCAATGGATTAAAGAAAGACTTTGAATTTCATTTAGCTTGGATTGAAGCCTGCAAAAGAGTTTTGAAACCAGGTGGCACTCTTTGGATTAGCGGAACTTATCATTCAATCTATCAATGCGGTTTTGCATTACAGGTCGCCAAATTTCATATTTTAAACGATATAGCGTGGTTTAAACCAAATGCCTCGCCAAATTTATCTTGCCGCTTTTTTACCGCTAGCCATGAAACGCTTATTTGGGCGCGCAAAGATAAAAACGGCAAGCATAAATTTAATTATAAGTTAATGAAAGACGGAAATTGGCCGGAGGATTTTATTAAAAAACAGGGACTCCAAATGAGAAGTGTTTGGGCGATTTACCCGCCAAGAAATGGAGAAAAAAAATTCGGCAAGCACCCAACGCAAAAACCGATTGATTTATTAGTCCGAATTATTTTAGCCAGCACCAACAAAGACGATTTGATTATAGATCCGTTTACGGGCTCGTCTACGACGGGTTTAGCCGCTTTTTTAAATGACCGTAAATTTATTGGCATTGATTTAGAAAAAAAATATTTAGATTTATCCGTAAAAAGATTAAAGGATTTAGAAAAATCAAAATAATAATATGAAAATTATAACTCGAACAGTCGCAATAAACAATCTCAAAAAATATATTGGTAAAAATTTAAGGGAGCTTGCCTTGAAATACAAAATAACAACTTACGAAACAGGAAAACAAAACAAAGGGTGGAAAGGTTTGATTCTAGAAAGATTAGCGGGGCTGGAAAATAATGTTTCCAAAGCGCCAAATGGTTTGTCGTGGGAATTAAAATCAGTCAGCTTCCATGAGGTCAAAGGGCAATTAACGCCCAAGGAAACTATGGCCATAACCATGATTAACCCAAAAGAACTAAAAGAAACAGAATTTTTTGGCAGCCACTGCTGGAACAAATTAAAAGCGATTATTTTTTGCGCCGTAAAATGGAACGGTAAAAATTCAGATGACGGTCAATTAATTAAAGTTGCGAGTTTGGATTTTAGTGAAGATGACAAGTTAATCAAAGAAATAAAAGCTGACTACGATTTTATCAGAGCTAAATTAATTAAAAAAGGTTTCAGTGCATTAACAGGCAAAGACGGAAAATGGATACAGGCCAGGACAAAAGGCACGGGCGGAGTTAATCCGCGAACTGGCGAACGTCGGCCGATTACTCGTGCATTTTATGCTCGCAAAGAATTAGTTAAAAAGATATTTGAACTAGCTAAATAATAAGTGTCAAATATAAAAAAGACGGGAACAACCCCGTCTTTTTTATATTTTATTTTTGATTTTTTATTTTAATGTCACTTTGGCTCCGGCCTCTTCTAAGGCCTTTTTCATGGTTTCCGCGTCTTCTTTCTTGACGCCTTCTTTCACCATTTTCGGAGCGCCGTCCACCAAGTCTTTGGCGTCTTTTAAGCCCATATCAGTGACGGCTCGGACCGCTTTAATCACGGCGATTTTGTTTCCGCCGGCTTCAGTTAACTCAACGTCAAAGCTGGTTTTTTCTTCAACCGGAGCGGCCGCGGCGGCCGGGCCAGCCATCATCATGGCCGGAGCGGCGGCGGACACGCCGAATTTGTCTTCCAGGATTTTAACCAATTCGGCTAAATCAAGGACGGACATTTTTTCAATTTCCCCGACTAGGGATTTGAATTTTTCAGGAACTATTACTTCCTTTTTTTCTTCTGACATAATTTTATTTAGTTATTTAATAATATAGCCCGAATAAATTAACCTGAAACAAACTAAGGAGAAATATTACAATTTAAAATTCAAAAGGCGAAAGTCAAAATTTAAGGTCAAAAGTCAAAATTTTCTGTTTTTTAATTTTAGATTACTTTTGGATTTTGAATTGTATTTTTGATTTTTGAACCAACAATAAACTTTAATGGCAAATATTACTTCTTATCCCCAATCGCTTTTAACACCACAACCAAACCTCTTAAATTCCCGGAAAGGACATGAACGAAACCGGAAATCGGCGCCTGCATGGAGCCGACCATCTTAGCGTACAATTCCTGCTTGCTTGGCAAATTGGATAAAGTCTCCACCACTTCGGAAGGAATAAACTTATTTTCTAAAATTCCGCCGACAAAACTAATTTTATCCGGCGTCCCCTTTTTGAACTGGCCGGTAATTTTAGCCGGCGCCACTTCGTCATCATAGCCGAAAATGGCCGCGACTTTTCCTTCAAGCCCCCTGATATCCAAGTCTTTCATTCCGCTATTTTTAAAAGCCAGGTCAAGCAAGGTTTTTTTAGCTACGTAATACTCGCCGCCTTCCGCTTTAAGCTTATTTCTTAAATCCTCGTTTTCCTTAACTCCCAGACTGTTAAACTTAGCAAAAACAACCGACTTAGCCCGCTTTATTTTTTCGGTTAAACTTTCTAAAATTTCCTTTTTTTGTTCTCTTGTTTTAGGCATATCTTTTATTACGAATTCACAAATATTATCATCACCGTCCCGCCAAGGCGGGATGACGGGACAAATAACACAAATAATCATAAATAAAAAATTCCAATTTGTGACATTTGTGCTTGATTTGTAATTTGTATTAAATAAAAAAGCTGTGTTTTACCACAGCCGATAAAAAAGCCAAAAACGGCTTTCTTACCTCGGCAGGTCTTATTCTTCGCCTGCTGTCTGCGGTAAAATCTTTAATATTTATTGTCTATAACTATAATAGCAGATTAAAAATATATGTCAAGGGCATGGTCAAGAAAGCAAGAAAACAAGAAAGCAATAAAACAAAATACTAAAAGGAAAAAATAATTGCTTTCTTGTTTTCTTGCTTTCTTGTTTTCTTGCTTTTTCTCCTTGACATTTGTTTTCTAAAAAATTATAATTTAGTAAGTAAGAGTATTTTTATATTTTGCCATTAAAAAAAATTGGAGGAGAAAAAAAATTATGAACTCAAACGGAAGCTTCGCGGGAAAAACTATTCTTTTAGTTAACACCGGCTCAATCAAAAAGAAATTCATTTTAAAAAAATTAAAAAAAATGGAATTAACCGTGGTCGCCCTGAACAAAGAAAAAAATTGGGCGGACGGTTATGTTGACTATTGGGTACTGGCCGATACTAATAATCACGGCCGGGCGATAGAAGCTTTAGAATCTTTTTTAACCGCTAATCCTAACGTTAAAATCGACGGCGTTATCACTTTTTGGGAAGATGATGTTCTCTTGACCGCTAAAATTTCCGATCGGTTAAACCTTATCGGCATTCCTTTTAAAATTGCCAAAAAGGCCAGAAATAAATACTTGTTTAGGGAATTCTGCAAGGAAAATAAGATTAAAGCTCCTCAATATACCCTCTTAAAATCCAAAGACCTTGATTATGTAAGCCAGAATTTTAATTTTCCCTTAGTAATAAAACCGGCTTACGGTTCGTCAAGCGCTTTTGTCGTTAAGGTGGAAAATAAAGAGGAGCTGGCTAACACTTACAATTACATAAAGAAAAATATTTCCACCACCACGGAATCGGCGCTGTCTGACGGTTTGGAAATACTGGCGGAAGAATATATTGACGGTGAAGAGGTGGATATCAATATTATTCTCCAGAACGGAAAAATAAAATTTTACTCAATCGTGGATAACTATAAAACTGACGAACCCTTCTTTGTTGAAACCCAATGGGCTATCCCCTCCCGCCTTCATAAAAACGACCAGCAGGCCTTGGTGGAAATGGCGGAAATGATTTTGGAAAAATTGGGCGTGCAGAACGGC
>JAQTSG010000046.1 GCA_028711415.1 Patescibacteria group bacterium
AACTTTTTGTCCGCCCGCAAGAATTTTCTGGCGTTCTCCCGGCCTACCCCCAGTTTAATGTCGCCGAAGGCGTAAGAATTTCCAGATTTGCTTACTGCTCCGTAAAACACGCCGGTATCCAGCAAATCGCCGGAAATAGAAATGCCTTCATTATACATAATATCAAACTCGCAGGTGCGGAACGGCGCCGCCACTTTATTTTTCACCACTTTGGCCTTTACCCGGTTACCGATAATTTTATCTCCTTGCTTAATCTGGGCCGCCCGCCTTACTTCAATCCTAACCGAGGAATAAAATTTTAAAGCGTTACCGCCGGTAGTCGTTTCCGGATTGCCGAAGAAGACGCCGATTTTAAATCTAATCTGGTTTATAAAAATTATCACGGTCTTTGACTTGGAAACAACGCCGGTTAATTTCCGCAGGGCCTGGCTCATTAAACGGGCTTGCAGTCCCATATGCTGGTCGCCCATCTCTCCCTCAATTTCTTTCTGCGGCACCAAGGCGGCGACGCTGTCAATTACGATAATATCTACCGCGTTGGACCGAGTTAAAGTTTCCACGATTTCCAAAGCTTGTTCCCCGGTATCCGGTTGGGAAATAAGCATGTCTTTTATATTCACCCCGATTTTAGACGCGTAATCAGGGTCAAGCGCGTGCTCGGCGTCAATAAAGGCGGCGATTCCGCCAAGTTTTTGCGCTTCCGCCACAATATGCTGGGCCAAGGTCGTTTTTCCCGAAGCTTCCGGCCCAAAAATTTCTATGACGCGCCCTCGCGGTACGCCGCCGATACCTAAAGCAATATCTAAGGACAAACAACCGGTCGGGATAACATCCACGTCGGATTTCCTCGCCTCTCCGAATTTCATAATCGCCCCTTCGCCAAACCTCTCTTTGATCTGGTCTACGGCCGCCGTAGCTGCTTCCTGCCGTTTATCTTTTTCCTCCGCCTCCTTGCTTTTTTCTTCATTTGACATATTCTTGTAAGTTATTTCTAAAAAAATATTATTCAATCTGCCTATAAGATACCATAGGATAATTATGAAGGCAAGCCGGTTTAAATAATATAAAAATAAAATAATATAAAAACAGAAAAAAGTGTTAAATCCGGAAATTCCATCTTCTTTATTATTTTATTATTTTATTTTTAAAAAACTATTGTTAATAAAAAGATTTTCTTGTATAATATGGGTAGATATGAAAAATGAGGAGGAATAAAAAACGCCTAAAAATTAAAAGAGGCGTTTTTTGTTTTATCTTCAAAGCAGTTTCTGCTGCTTATCTTCTTTCTCTTTCGCCGAAAAAATTTTAACTACTCCATATTGACCGTCAAAACCCGGTTCCACTATTAATTTTCCTTCCCGCACCCGCTTTATACCCTCTACAATTATCGACAGGGTCATCTTCTCCAAATTTTCCAAAGGTTCATCTAATAGGATATTCATTTCAGTTTTACCTTTCTTTATTAAGCTGTTGTACTCCGCCTGCACTTGCCGTGATTGGCGGCTTTTTATATCTAAGGCCTCGGCAATAATTTTATCAAGTTCCACTAATTTTTTAAACGGGACAGCGCCGGCTGGGAGAAAACCAACTGGCCTATCGGCTAATTCCGCCACCCGGTTCATCACGCCGATAGTTAAAGGTTTTTTACAGACCGGGCAGACGCCTTTATGTTTTTTTGTTTCCTCGGGCGAAAACCTGATTTTACAATCGCGATGGCCGTCAAAATGATACATGCCTTCTTCCGGATAAAATTCAATCGTATATTTCAGTTTTTTTAAATCTTTTTCTTTTATCACTCTATATATTTCATCATAAGTAATATTATCCAAATCCATAACATTAGCTTCCCGCCCGAGATTGGGCAAGCTGTGCGCGTCAGAATTTGAAATAATAGATAAACTGTCCAAAGCAGACAAGCGCCAGTTCATGGCCGGGTCGCTTGATAACCCGGTTTCTATGGCATAAATATTTTCTGTTTGGTCGTGAAAACATTCTTCTAAAGAGTTAAAACCGGATTTAGAACCAAAAACCGCGAACCAGGGCGTCCAGGCATGCGCCGGATAAATTAAAAATTTAGGATGGATTGATAAGCAAAGTTTTACCAATTCCGGCGCCTTCATTCCCAAAATCGGCCGCCCATCCGAACGGATATTGTATTTTTTATCCAAGTAATTATTTAGCTCTTCCACGGCTTTAATACTTGGCGCCTGTACGACTAGATGAATTCGTCTTACTTTGCCACCATCCTTATAAATTAAAGCCAGCTCTGTAGAAAGTAAAAATTTTATTTTATCATCAACTGCCTTTTTCAGTTTATATAAACCAAAATTTCCAACTTCCTCCAATTCATTTTTAATACCAAAAAACCAATCCGGATAAGTAAAATCTCCGGTCGCGATAATATCTATTCCCTTTGTCCGGCAAGTAGCATCAATACCGGATAAATTAAGCTGCGAAGAGCAAGCCCGGGAATATTTGGAATGGATGTGCAGGTCTAAAATTTGGCGCATAATTAGCATCTACGAATTACAAATCAGTACGAATTTACGAATTCCGGGAATAACATTTTGTTTAGTACTCGTAAATTCGTAAAATATTCGTAATTCGTAGGAGTTACCCGAAATATTTTAAATGTTTCCCCAGTTCCATTCCCCTTTGCTTTTCCCCGACATCAACATCGATCCAATTATTATCAATTCTCACTTGCAGATATTGATGAGGCACGAAATTCACGAATACATGCTTCTTTTTAATATCCCCATCATCAAACAGACCGCTTCTGACTAAAAATATTCTCATTAAAAAATTGCTCTGGGTGCAGGGAATGTAGCCGGACAACGCCAAAATTTCATCCAATTTTTTAAATAGGTAATTGAATTTCAATATCGTGGCCAAGCGTTCGGAATGATATTTTGTCCCCAAATAATCAAAAGCTAATTCTAAAAATTCTCTCGGGGAATTAGCTTTATTTTTTAGTTCTTCAATTACTTTTTCCATATCTGCCGGAATTTTTTCCGGCATTGGGTCAGACCCGAAAGAAAGATGGGGAATAAAAAAACGGGACAAGCCGAAAACAAGGACAAAATATAAAACTATGATATAAATTGCTATCTCCATATTTTTAAATATAATAAGGGGACTTGCCTTTTTGCCCCCTTTCGAAAAGGGGGTGAGGGGGATTAAAAAACTGCGCCTTGCCAACCCCGATAACTCTTTATATAATATAGTAGCCCCCCAAGCCAAAATTAGCAACCTAATTTTACCTTATTTTAAATAAAAAACAAAGAGTTTATATATAACTTGTTAAGTAAAATAATTTTTGTGGGCTAAAAAGAGGATGGGTGGAATATTTATATAAACTAATATATTTAATAAATTATGGACATTCAAACAATCATAAACTTAATTGGATATATGGGGATTGGAGGAATTATTGTTGGCTATCTCCAGTATCGTTGGAATAGAAAAACAGAATTAATGAAAATCCATTGGACGAGATTTAGTGAAATTGAATTAAAAACTCGCACGTTAAATGAAGATAAATATCGTTCTACTCTCGTATTTATGCGATGTGTTATCAAGCCAGAAAATGTGAACCAATTTAATATCGATGATCCGAATATTCAAGACATGAGGAATGAAAAAGATATAAAAAAATACGTAGAAACTAAATTAATAGAATTTTATTATAATTCTTTATTATATGCTTCTGATGAAGTTTTAAGGAAAATTAAACAATTTATTGACGCCCCCACAGAATCTAATTTTATACAAACAGCAATAGCAATGAGAAAAGATTTGTGGAAAAAGGAAAGAACAGAAATAAATGAAAATGAGATTACATTAGAAAATTTTACCCTCTAATTATCTTACCATATCAGAGTCTCTCTTTAGTTTAGCCCCGTCGCCGTCTCCAATATAAAAGCCAGCCCCTAACTTCAAGAGCTGGCTTTTCTTTATATTTATATTTTATTCTCCCTCTATTAATTTTTCCGCTATCGCCAGCTCCTCCGGGCTGTTGATGCCTACGGCCTGGCGCGAGTCAATGGTTATGGTCTTGATTTTATGGCCTTCGCTAAAAGCCAAGCCGACTAAATCGGTAAGATAATATTCCCCCTGCTTATTGTTATTTTTTAATTTATCAATATTAGCGCAAAGCCAGTCTTTGTCAAAGCAGTAAAAGCCCGGGTTAATTTCTTTTATCTCTTTCTCTTCCTCGGTCGCGTCTTTAAACTCCACGATTTTTTTCACGTCGCCGTTTTCGTCTCTCGCGATCCGGCCCCAATGAAAAAAATTTTTTCTAAAGTCATGGAAATCGTCCACCTTGATGGTGGCGATAGTGATAACGCCGGTGTGGCTACCGGCCAATTTTTTTACCGCTTCAGCCCGGACAAAGGGATGGTCGCCGTAAAAACTTATGACATTTTTTACTTCCGGACCGAATAAAGGGCGGGCGCAAGCCAAAGCGTGGCCGGTGCCAAGCTGCTCTTCCTGAATGGCGTAATCGCAATTATAGCTGGCCAGGGCCTCCTCTATTATTTCTTTATTGTCCGGCGAAACTACAATTACCGGACGGCCGTCAACCTCCGCTTCAATAATTGAACGAATCAGATACTCAATCATCGGTCGGCCGGCTAAAGGCACTAAAACCTTAGGCAGATGCGAATTCATTCTCACGCCCTTACCTGCCGCCAAAACTACAACTTTAGTCTCTCTGTTTGTCCCGCTTCCAACGGGAATTAGAGACTCATTTCCAACGAAGTCATTTTTTGAAACTAAATTTTCCATAGAGTTAACGTTATTCTCCCCGCTTAAAAATTTATCTTCAATGGAGCTCACGGAAGATGAAGTTAAATGTTCTTCAAAATCAATTCTTAAACAATTTTGAAATTTATAAAATGAAAATTTTTCATAAAAAGAAATTAATTCATCGCGGCAATCTAAAATTACTTTATAGCATCCTAATTTTTTAGCTCGGTCCAAGACTTCTTTGTTTAAGCGGCTGGCGATACCCATCTTCTCAAAACCCTTTCTGACCACCACATCTTCAATGTGCCCGGCCCGGCTTCCGCCATAAGTAAACTTTCTTTCAATTATCAGTTTAACCATACCGACCACCTGATTGTCCTCGGTCACGGCGACAAAGATATAGCTATTTTCTTTCTGTTTCACTTCTTTAAAAATTTCTTTCATTTTCTCCGGAGGTATATGGTCCACCTTGCTTAAGTTAGATAAAGTCTCTAAGAACCCTCTCTCCGGATTTAAGTCCTCCTCCTCAAATTCACGGATTATGTATTTTATCTTCTCCATATATTCAACATGATTAGATTGGTTACTTTATTTAGATGAACTATTAATGCGAATTCTATCCCGCCAAGGCGGGACTAATGCCGCAAATTGCGGGTATAAATTATTCGCATAATTAGTATTTGCGGCATTCGCATTACAGCGTGAAGCTTTAGACCCGCAGGAAGTATTCGCATTAAAGGATTGCCAAATGGCTTAGACCCGTACAAATTCTCTCCTACTCCACGGTGACCGACTTAGCTAAATTGCGCGGCTTATCCATATCTATGCCTTTTAAGTCCGCCACATGATAAGCAAAAAACTGCATCGGCACGGCATTAATTATCGGCATAAGTTCATTAGAAACCGAAGGCACTTTTATTATGTTATCAGTTAATCTGGAAATTCTTTTATCCTCCTTATTAATAATAGCGATAATTTCTCCGCCCCGGGCCTTTATTTCTTCCATATTGGATAAAATTTTTTCATAAGTACCGTCTTGAGTGGCGATAAACATAACCGGCATATTCTTATCAACCAAAGCAATCGGCCCATGCTTCATTTCCGCGGCCGGATAACCTTCGGCATGAATATAGGAAATCTCTTTTAATTTTAAAGCGCCTTCTAAGGCGACCGGAAAATTAAGGCCTCGGCCAAGATAAATAATATTTTTGCAATTGACAAATTTCTTTGCCAACTTCCTGATATTATCAGACTGCTTAAGAACTTCTTTAATTTTTTCCGGCAAAACCTCTAAGTCGTTAATGATAGTTTTCTCCGGTTTCAGTCCCTTTTCCTGCCGCAAAAATAAAGCCAGAAGCAATAAGTCTATAACCTGGACCGTGAAAGCTTTAGTGCTCGCGACCCCGATTTCCGGACCGGCGTGCGAATAAATTCCCATCTCAACTTCCCTGGCAATCGTTGAACCGACAACATTAATAATCCCGAGAGTTTTAGCGCCCTTGGCCTTAGCTTCTTTTAAGGCCGCTAAAGTATCAGCGGTTTCCCCGGACTGGGAAATTACGATAACTAAATCGTTTTTATTAACCAGCGGATCTCGGTAACGGAATTCCGAAGCGTAATCCACTTCCACCGGAATATCTGTATTTTTTTCTAAAAGATATTTTCCGATTAAAGCGGAATGCCAGCTCGTGCCGCAGGCCACGATGACAATTCTTCTTAAGGAATTCAAGTCCAGATCAAGGCTTAATTTAATTTTCCCCTCTTTGACCCGACCCCGCAAAGTGTTAATAACCGCTTCCGGCTGCTCAAAAATTTCTTTGAGCATAAAATGCTTAAAACCCTTCTTCTCAATCTGATCAAGAGTCCATTTTATTTCATAAACCTTTTTGTTAACCTCCTCGCCTTTTAAGTTCTTAACCGAATACCCGTCTCTTTCGACGATCGCCAGTTCATCGTCATTTAAGTAAACGATTTTTTTCGTGTAATCCAGGACGGCCGAGACGTCAGAAGCGATAAACATTTCTCCTTCGCCTAAACCCAAGACTAAAGGCGAACCGCGCCTGGCCGCGATTATTTTATTTTCTTCTCTTTGAATAACGGCCAAACCGAAAGTGCCTTCAATTAATTCAAGAGCTTTTGCCACCGCTTCGGGAAAACTGCCATTATGAAATTTTTGGATAAGATGGGCGATAATTTCCGAATCAGTGTCGGAAACTATTTTAAAACCTTCTTTAGTTAAAAAATCTTTTAAAGCGTAATAATTCTCAATAATGCCGTTATGAACTATCGCTACCTCGCCCTTAGCATCAAGATGAGGGTGGGCGTTAATTTCGTTCGGTTCGCCATGAGTGGCCCAGCGGGTATGAGCTATGCCTAAATCGCCTTTTAAATTTCCCCCGCCAACCTTTTTCTCCAGTTCCGCAATTTTCCCCACGGCTTTAAAAGTAACTAAACCTTCCGGGCTTTTAATTGTAAGCCCGGCTGAATCATATCCCCGGTATTCTAATCTCTTTAAACCGCCCAACAGTACCGAGGAAACGTCTCTTGGCCCGATATAACCTATTATTCCGCACATAGAAAAATAATAAAATAAAAAAATAATATCAAAACTGACTTACTTCTCGTTTTATTATTTTATTATTTTATTTTTATATTATTTTATCAAGTCCCAGAGCCGCAAAAAAATAATTTTCTGCGTTTCATAAATCATCTTATTTTCAATTATCACGCCGACCGGCAGATCGCGGACATCGCGGGAAATAAAAGCGCACTTGCCGGCGTAAATTAAAACAAAAGTCGCGGATTCGTCGTTCGTGCCGAGCCAGCGCCGCTCGTCCAACCCATAAATCTTCCCGCCACTAGCTAAAGAAATTGCTTTCACCTTTATGCCCCTTTTTATCCTGTCTCTGGTAAAATCCGGATAAGCGTTATTAATATCTTCGCTCGCTTTAGTGGCGGAATAAATAAAATACTGCTTTTCTTTTTCTTCCCGGACTGAATTTAAAACATCTTCTAAAATAAATCTTATGCCCTTTTTGCCTTCATAAAATTTTGTGGCCGGACGGCTGCCGCCTTTTGCCTGGAGCGATTCCAGCTCCGGAATTAAGTCATGCAATTTTTCTTTCACTTTTTTTATTTTTTCCTCTTCATTGTTGACCAGCTTTATCAGCTTATCGGCGTCTTCCGCCACAAACTTTTGCTTTGTTTCCTGATGATAGAAACTGGCTAAACCTTTCTCCTGCAAACTTTTTAAAATATCATAAACCGTGCCCCGGTTTAAACCGGTAAAATCAACCAGTCCCCGCACTGAAGAAGCGCCGTTTTCCAAAAGCGCGAGATAGATTCCTACCTCCTTGTCTGAAAGTCCTATTTTTTTAAGAATAGTTATATCCATAAAGATTATTCCTTTACCCCGTTAGAAATAACACCCTATCGCTCTACATTAAGATTAAATTTCAGAATAATTCCGGTGTGGTTTATCCCCGCTTAGAGATAAATTTCTAACGGGATTCAATGCCCCGCTGAATTTCTAACGGGGTTTATTGAATAATTTTTTAAGAAATCGCAGGAAAAAATTGGTTCAAACCCTTCTGCTTTTACGCCCTCGATCAAGCCATTTATTCTCTCCTCATCCTGGTTCTGACAAAATTTTGTGCAAATGATACAGGTAATAACCCTTACTTTATTATTCTCCGCCATAAATTATTAAACATTTAAAAATAAGTTATAAATTTAGTATATTCCCCAACTATAATATTGTCAACTATTTTTCTGCAAAATTTAAAAAAATACATATATTTATTTAATATTAGCTAAATATATAATACATTTTTGTCATAAATATAATTTACAATATTTAAGTTATCCACAACTTTTCCAAACAAAAAAACACCATTGTTCTGGCGGTGGCTTACTCTCCCAGGGCTCATGCCCAAGTACCATCAGTGCTAGGAGGCTTAACTTCTGAGTTCGAGATGGGATCAGGTGTGACCCTCCCGCTAGTACCACCA
>JAQTSG010000006.1 GCA_028711415.1 Patescibacteria group bacterium
CGTGGTTTATAGCCCTTGGCTTATTAAATCGCCTGACGAACCCGCTGAACCGGATCCGGTGATTTTAGTGCCGGGGATTATGGGGAGTTGGGAAGTAAGGGGGCAGTGGCGTCTTGATCGCATATTTCATTCTTACGACAATTTAATGGAGGCCTTAATCGCCGCCGGCTATAAAGAAGATACGATTTTGCAGGACGAGCCGACATTATTTACATTTCCTTATGATTGGCGGGTAGATAATGTCTTAACGGCGAGTTTACTTAAAGAAAAAATTAACCAGGTCAAAGAGATTACAGGAAAAAATAAAGTTGATATTATCGCCCATTCTATGGGCGGATTAGTGGCTCGTTCATATATAGAGGGCAGTGATTATCAAGACGATATTGATCAAGTTATATTTTTAGGCACGCCGCATCAGGGATCGCTGGAGAGCTATTTAAAATATGAGGGAGCTGCATTTGTCGGGCAACAGAATTGGTTACAAAAGTATTTATTTCAAATTGAAGCTACAGAGAACGGCTATCTTAGTTTAGTGAAATACATAAGAGAGCGAGTAGCAAGCGTAGAACAACTATTGCCCATTTACGATTATCTACAAGAAAAAGTTAATAATAACTGGCAGTATAGATTATACCCGGTGCAATATCCAAGAAATTCATTTTTAGAAAATTTGAATGTAGATCCAGCAATTGAAATTTTAAAAGAGAGAACTGATATTACTAATATTATTAGCTCCGTTGGTGCTACTAGTACCTTAAACGCAATTAGGGTAGTACCCGACCCCAATATCTATGATAATAAATGGGTAGATGGTTATCCGGAAAATTTAGAAGAGGGCGATTCTAATTCGTTGATTACTGGCGACGGAGACGGTACAGTGCCTTTGTCTAGTGCTAATGGTTTAAATGGAGTTAAAGTTATAGAAACCACTAGCGCCGATCATGTTAATTTGCCCACGGTTATGCAGAAAGAGATTATGAAAGAGCTGACGGGGAAGATACCGGAAAATTACTATAATAGTAAAATAACCTCAACTATTAAAAGATGGTTTTTCTTTCGGGTTTATTCACCGGTAGATTTCGTCGTTATCGCGCCTAATGGGGAAAAAGTGGGCAAAGATTTTTCAAATAATTTAGAAGTGAATGAAATTCCGGACGCTTTTTATAGCGGTTTTGATAGCGGAATAGAGTTTGTTTTAATTCCTAATCCGGAAGACGGGGAATATAAAATAGAAGTGCAAGGAGTTGATGATGGCGGAGAATATACTTTAGCTAATAGTTATATTGATAATAATGGAGAAATCAGCCGAGAATTCACCGGCAATATTGCCCCTTTGGCGCAAAGAGATTTTAATATAGTTTATACCGCTACGGCAGAAGATCCGATTGGCGAGCTGGAGCCGCAGGATACGGCGCCGCCGGTAGTAACCATCAATATTCCGCAGCCAAGCCAACAATATCTGCGCAATCAAGATTTAGCTATTGGTTATACGGCTACAGACGATTTTTCCGGAATAGCTACTACCACCATAACTATAGATGGATTGGAAGTCGCTACTACCACGATTGATTTTTTTGATTATTCTTTAGGCGTTCACACCTTAATTATTAGCGCGCTTGATAAGGCCGGCAATTCAGGCCAGGCCCAGGTTGATTTTGAAATAATGGCCAGTATTGAAAGCACGATTGCTGATATTCAAGAAATTTATGAACGGGGCTGGTTTAAAGGTAAAATTTATCATCCGCTATTAATAAACGCGTTTAAGTTATTAAGAATAGAAGAGAAATATTTTGAAAAAGAGGAAAAATTAACCGAGAAATTAATTAAAAGAACTGAAGAGGACAAGAAATTAAATCCCAAGCAAAAACAGAAACTAATTGACCAATACAACAAAAAATTAGAGAATTTAAAGAAAAATAGAGTTAAAGCTATTAGCCGCAGTTTGGATTTAATAGAGAAATTATTAAATACCGCCAAAAGGAAAAATATGATAAATCAGCAAGGTTATGATATAATTGTTAATGATATTAATTATTTAAAAATAAATTTATAATTAAATAAAAAAATATGCTAGAAAAAAAATCAATTTTTTTATCAGCTGTTTATTCTTTTGTTGCTGCGATAGTCGGTTCAATTATCTTTTCGACAGCATTTGGTAAATTATATGTTTTTATTTTTAGGCCAATTCTGACTTGCGGTCTATCGGGGTTTGACTGTTTGCCCGTCCTGGGAGTAATCCAAAATTCAATATTTGCTTATCTTTTTTTCTTACCTTTATTTGTTTTGGTCCTGGTGCCAAAAAAGCAATGGTTAATCTGGCTGATTTTAGTATTTATACCTTTTACTATGGTATTGGTTGGGGGTAGCAAACATTTACTTTGGTTTGTGATTTTTACTTTAGCGGGCGGAGTGATTGGTTGGTTAATTAAATTGGTGATAAAGAAATTTAAAAAGTAAAAGTTATTATTTTTTGCAGTGATGTTGGAATGGTGGGACGGGCCGTTTGAAGTCGGATATTATCAGCCGTATCGGAAGATAGTGGAAGGGCAGTTTTCTAAAAATAAAAAATAAAATATAAAAAAGTGGGTTTAGAATATTTTATACCCGCTTTTTTAGTTGACTTTTGGCTTTTTTTAGGGTATATTAAAATATAATCAATAAATAAACCTATATGGACAAACATAAAATAATTTTGCCTATTAGTATTATATTAGGGTGTATTATTTTGGGCGGTTTTATTTATGCGAGCCAGATAAATAAACAGCAGTCCATTGAAAGACAACAAATACTAAAACAAATAGAGGACAGAAAAATAGAAGAGGCAAAAGCTGAACAAGAAAAAGCAAAAGAAATTTTTAACAATAATTTAAAATGTCAAACTTTATTGAAGGATTTAAAACAAAGATGGAATAATGTAGTGGGTATTTATTATGATGAGTCGCAAAATACTTGTATAGTAAAATATACAAAAAAAGGTAAAACCGAAGAATCACCAATTGAAAATATGCAGGACGAATAGATTAATATTTTTAGTAATTAATAAGATGACAGTAGTAATAAGTCAACATTTTTTTCAAGGCGTTGTGGTTATAGCTGATAGCAGATCGAGCAAACAGGAAAATGGTGTTATAATTCCTTGGAAAGATAACACTCAAAAAATATTTTTTCTTACACCCAATCTAATAATTAGTTTTTCTGGAGATGTTGAGTTTGCAGGAACTATAATTTCTTTTATTGCAGAGCAAATTAAAATTAGACCAAAACTTGGGCTACTGAATATTTTTATTGGCAAAGGTCCTAAGTTAATAAAATATGCGTATAACAAATTAGTTGAAGAAAAAGGAATTCATTCAATTAGCTTCATTATAGCGGGAATAGATTTTTCAAGACCCGACCAAGTAAAAGATGAAAAAGGTAACGTTGTCGGACATGTTGGCATTTATGATAAAAAAATATTTATAGTATCATCACCTTCATTTAATCCTCGCTTTGCATCTGTTACTAATCCTTTTGTTATAATGGGAAGCGGAAAGCTTGGTATAGAAGGACTAGAAGAGGATTTTAAAAAAATGCAATTTGGTCAAGTACTTCCTCTTGATTATCATGCTATACTAATGGAGATTGCTCTACGGGGTAAGATAAGATCATTGGGAATATCTACTGTAGGAGGACTTTCTCAAATAGCAATAATTGACAATCGAGGTCCGCATTTCTTGCCATACAAAGGAAAAAGAGATCCTTCGGCTCCAGGTGGTTTAGATGTTGAAATGTTAGTTAAAGATGGCAGATTTATTCAAAAAGACCTTAAAACTGGTAAGGAAGTAATATTACTTTATCCGCCGGAAGTGATAAATATAAAGGAAGATAAAAGTGATTTATTTGCTGAGATTGAATTAATTTAAAAAAGGTGATTTTGCTAATTTTTATTTTATTATTAATAAGTTCTAACCTCTTCCATTAACCGGGGCAAATACAAAACACCGCTCTACTAGCGGTGTTTTTTGTAATCAAAATATGATAAATCAGTAGGGATATGATATAATAAAATAAAAAATATGTTAGAGGAGGGGAAATTTAAAAATAAATATCGGATATCATCGCCTAGATTAAAGGGTTATAATTATTCGCAGGCAGGATATTATTTTATTACGATTTGCACCAAAGACAGAATTGAATGTTTTGGCGAAATAAAAAACGGCGAAATGGTATTGAATAAATACGGTCAGGCGGCAGAAAAACAATGGCAATGGTTGGCCGACCAATATTCGTATGTAAAATTGGACGAATATATTATAATGCCGAATCACGTTCATGGGATTTTGGTGATTGATCCGCCAAACGTCGTAAACGCCGTAGGGACAATTTCGGTAGGGACAGGTCGCGACGCGGCATCGGTAGGGACAGGTCGCGACGCGGCATCGGTAGGGACAGGTCGCGACGCGGCATCGGTAGGGACAGGTCGCGACCTGTCCCTACGTGATGTACATATAAAATCATTATCGGATTTGATGGGGGCGTTCAAAACAACGTCGTCAAAATTAATTCATCAATCGGGTTTCGTTGATTTTGCCTGGCAACGTTCGTTTTATGACCATATTATCCGCACCGAAAAATCATTGTCCAGAATCCGTGAATATATTTATAATAATCCTTTAAAATGGGAATTAGACAGAAATAATTCGGAAAATCTATTGATGTAAGGATAAAATAAAATGGACCCTACAAGGACGGGACAGACAGGACAGGTCACGACCTGTCCCTACCGTCCCTACGGGGGTTCATTTTTTTATAGGTAATTTTTATTTCTTATACCCGCAATCTTTGTTGCTGCATTTCACCCCATCTTTGGCTTCTACCAATAACGCTTCGCAATCAGGGCATTTCTCGCCGGTGGGTTTTGCCCAAAAAGCGGTTTTACAGTCAGGGTATTGGTTGCAGGCGTAAAAGATTCCTTTGCGGCCGCGTTTCTGGACAATTTCTCCTTCCCCGCAGACCGGGCACTTAACGCCGGTTGGTTTATTAGCGGTTGTATTTTCTTTTATATTTTTTAAATTCCGGCATTTCGGAAAAGCGGAGCAGGCCAGGAACGGACCGTATTTGCCAACCTTAATGGCCATGGGCGAACCGCATTTTTCGCAGGTTTCCCCTTCGTATTTTTTTTGGATTTCCTCTATTTCCTTATTGTCCGTCTGGCCGTTTTTATCTTTATCAGAGCCGGGCATGGATTTAATGTTTTTACAATCAGGAAAAGCGCTGCAGGCCAGAAATTTTCCGAAGCGGCCGGTTTTAATTATCATCGGCGCGCCGCATTTATCGCATTTTTCGTTTGATTTTTCTTCCGGCATAATTTTATTTTTATCAATTTCTTGATATTTGTTAGTTAGATTATCATGAAACGGCTCATAGAAACTCTTTATTACCGGCGGCCACTTAGTTTTGCCGGCAGCAATTTTATCTAAATTATCTTCCATGTCAGCCGTAAATTTATAATCAACGATTTCGGAAAAATGCTTAACCAATAAATCAATCACGACAAAGGCGATATCGGTCGGAGCCAGTTTTTTATTTTCATCGCGGACAACATAATTTCTCGCTTCAATCGTGGCAATCGTCGGGGCGTAAGTGGACGGTCGGCCGATGCCGTATCTTTCCAAAGCTTTAACCAGGCCGGCATCGGAATACCTGGCCGGGGGTTTGGTAAAATGCTGCTGGCTGTCCAGTTTTTTTAAATCCAGTTCCTCTCCCTCTTTTACTTCCGGCAATTGGATTTCTTTGCTTTTTTCCGGATAAATTTTTAAATAGCCGTCAAATTTTAAAACTTGGCCGGTTGCCCGGAATTGGTAAACCGTATTTTTAGCGTCAACATCAATAACCGTGGCGTCTACGGCCGCAGACGGCATCTGGCTCGCTAAGCTTCTTTGCCAGATTAATTTATATAATCGGTATTGGCTTTCTGCCAGAGATGATTTTTCCGGAGTTTTTTCCGCTTCAGTCGGACGGATAGCTTCATGGGCTTCCTGGGCATTTTTAGATTTGGTTTTAAAAACGCGGGGAGAGGAAAGGCAGTATTTTTTTCCCAATTCTTTTTCCAAATAATCCTTGGCTTCGCTTAAAAATTTGCCAGACAGGTTAAGGGAGTCGGTTCTCATGTAGGTAATTAAGCCGCTTTCATATAATTGCTGGGCTACCGTCATCGTCTGCTTAGCGCTCATCCCGAGCCAACGGTTGGCGGTTTGCTGGAGAGTAGAAGTGGTAAAAGGCGCGGGCGGATTTTTTTTAGCCTCTTTTCTTTCAACCTTGGCGACCTGGTAGCGGGCGCCTTCAAGCTCTTTTAAAACCATTTTCGCTTCTTTCTCGTTTTTTATTTCCAGCTTATCGATGGTTTTTCCCTTGATTTTATTTAAAGCGGCCGTAAATTCCTCGTTGGTTTTTTCTTTAGAAAGGTTAGCCAGGATGCTCCAGTATTCTTCCGGCTTAAAATTTTTAATTTGTTTTTCCCGTTCAACGATTAAGCGGACGGCAACCGACTGCACCCGGCCGGCCGATAAGCCCCGCGCCACTTTTTTCCATAAAAACGGGGAAAGCTCATAGCCAACCAGCCGATCTAAAATCCGGCGGGCCTGCTGGGCGTCCACCAATTTCATATCAATCGTTCGGGGACTCTCTAAAGCTTCCAGAATCGCATCCTTGGTAATTTCATGAAAAACTATTCTTTTTGTTTTATCTTTATCTAAATCAAGCGCTTTTGCCAAATGCCAGGCGATGGCTTCTCCTTCACGGTCTTCATCAGAAGCCAGGATAACGTTGGTCGCTTTTTTCGCCAGATCTTTCAGTTTAGTGACGGTTTTTTTTGCTTTTGTCGGGATAACGTATTTGGGGGTAAAGCCATTCTCAATATCAATCCCCATAACGCTTTTCGGCAAATCGCGGATATGGCCAAAAGAAGATTCAATCTTATAATTTGAACCTAAAAATTTTGTGATGGTTTTGGCTTTAGTTGGCGATTCAACGATAATTAAATTTTTGCTCATATTATAAAGTATTATATAAATCTTTACTTTCCGCAAGTCCGAATCTAACCTTTTTATTTAATAGTCTGGTTTAAATAGGTTATTATGGTTTTGGTTAATTCTTAAGTTAATTCTCTACGAATTACGAATCCTATACAAATTTACGAATTCTCTTTAAAATGCTTTATGTTATATTTGTAAATTCGTAATCCGCCAACTGGCGGAATTTGTAATTTGTAGGCTTTACAACCTGGCGAGCAGAATTACCTTATTATCTAGCTAAGATATAGTACATGCCCCCCAAATTTTTTATCATGCCCTTCATTTCCATTATGACCAGTGTACTATTTGCCGCCGCGGTGTCAAGTCCGGAAGCGCGGACAAGCTCGTCAATATGGATCGGCTCAAAGGAAAGAAGAGCTATTATTTTTTTCTCATTTTCCCCCTCCGGCATGATTTTCTTCGTATCAATATAGGCGGTGGCCTGGGTTAAATTCAGGGTTTCAATAACGTCGGCAGCGCTGGTCACGACTTTGGCTCCTTCCTTTATAAGTTTATTCGGTCCGGCGGAAACCAAAGAATTAATACTGCCGGGCACGGCAAAAACTTCGCGGTTTTGCTCCAAGGCGTAAGCGGCCGTGATTAAAGCTCCGGATTTTTCCCCGGCCTCTATAACCAAAGTGCCAAGACTTAAGCCAGAAATAAGGCGGTTTCTTTGGGGAAAATTATGCCTTAACGGCGGCGTGCCTAAAGGGAGTTCGGAAATTATGGCGCCGCCCGAGGCAATAATTTTTTCGGCTAAATAGCGGTTCTGCGAAGGATAAATATTTTTTTTGTCCAGGCCGGAGCCGAGGACCGCGATGGTTTTTCCTCCGGTTTCTAAAGTAGCCAGATGAGCTAAAGAGTCAATACCTAAAGCTAAGCCGCTTACGATAGTTAAACCGTTTTTAGCCAAATCCCTTACAATATGGTCAGTTACCTGCTGGCCGTAGTTAGTAAATTTTCTGGTGCCGACCACGGCTAAAGTAAAATCGTCTTTTAAATCAAATTCTCCCTTGTAATATATTAAAGAAGGCGGGTTATAAATTTCTCCCAAGAGGGCGGGGTAGGATTTATCCGCAATCGTCATAACTTTTATATCTTCTTCCGCTATCCTGGCGATTAATTGGTCGGGGTTAATTTCCCTTTTAGCCGCGCTAAATTCTTCAGCGATATTTTCTTCAATGCCGGCTTTCATCAGTTCCGAAATATCAGCCCGGAAAGCGTTTTCTAAGCCGGCGTCTTTGGCCAGGAAATGCTTTAACAATTTTTTAAACCGGATTGGCCCGAATTTCTGGAAATTATTTAAAGCGACCCAATATTTCAGGTTTTCCATACTTTAGGGGCTCGCCCCGTTAAAAATTTTAATCTCTAAATTTCTAACGGGGTTGACTAAAAATTTAAGATATGATAAGGTAATATATCAAAACTCCTGATTTTTTATTTTTTATCAGCCAATGGCCCTCAATTTACTACTTGCTTTTGGGCTTTAGTTTATAGATTTCCTTCCTCCTTGGTGATTTATAGACTATTCGTCCCTTTATAGCAAGTAGTAAATTGGAGGCGATTGGGAAGCTGGCTCGAGTGTTTATTTTTAAATTAAATTACGGCTGGCTTTTTTATTCTAAAATAATTTTAACACACAAAGAAAGGGAAAGATAGTATTTAAAATTTTGTCTAGGAGTGATGAAAGTCAAATTGACCCTCCTTGATTTGACCTTTTCGTCTTAAATAGGGCCTTGTGTCCTTGCTCCTAGGCAATATTTTGAACATTATCTTTGTAAAAACATCTAATCGGAGGTATTAAACCGTGTCTGATAAAATCGGACGAATAATTCCAGGGAATGAAGCAAGCGACTTTTTTTCTCTCGCAACTTTTATCCTTACAATTCCCGATGTAACGGTTTATGTTGATGCTTTAGCCGTTTTTCCGGGAATGGGAGAAGACGAGCGTTTGACAAGCGCAATAATAAATTGGCAGTTGTCAATGATGGAGCCGGTAAAGACATTTCACCGTCATCTCATTATTGCTGGCCATAACCACGATGAGAAAACTACAAAAATTCTGACTTTGGATGCCTTGAAAAGGCCGCCGTTTGATTTAAAAAGAACTGATGGTGTTATAATTGAAGAAGAGGCAAAAAATACCAAAGAGCAGGCCAGGCAGGTTTTAACCAGAGTCAAACAGTTCAATTTAAAGAGTTTGGCTCTTTTTGCTTCCCCCTTTCATTTACCCAGGGCTTATCTGACTCTTTTAAAAACTTTTATTAAAGCCGGATTAAAGGAGGTAGCAATCATTCCTGGCCAGGTTTGTAAATCTCCTGGCTCCATAATACCGGAATTTGGAACTACCGCCTGGGAGGCCGTTGCCGGAGAAGCCCAGCGAATTATAAAATATCAGGGAAAAGGGGATGTGGCGACTTTAAACGAATTGCGGGAATATCTTGCTTGGCTCTGGCATGGATTTTTGCCACATGCAGTAAAAAAATAAGTTTTGCACCTTTCTTAATATTTTTTAAAGGTCGGGGTGTAGCTCAGCTCGGCAGAGCACCTGCTTTGGGAGCAGATGGCCGTGGGTTCAAATCCCGCCACCCCGACCAAAAAAGACCCTTCTGTTGAAACGGGTCTTTTTTCTTTTTATTTATCCGCTTTAATTACAGAGCTAACTCTGTAATTAATTTTGTAATTAAATTACCTATTATTTTTAATTCTTCTTCCCTGAATTTTTCCAAAACAAATTTGTCCGCCGGCATTCTGCCTATCATTTCTGTCCTGATGCCGATTCTTAATCTTTTGAAGTTTTTGGTTTTAAGGTGGTTGATAATTGATTCTACTCCTTTATGGCCGGCCGAGCGGGAGTCAATAGAGGTTTTATACTCACCCAAAGGGATATCAAGATCATCATGGATGACGGTTAGAGTTTCCGATAAATCGCTGTCTTTAACTTTAAACATTCCCAGCTTTTTCGGCAATAATTTATAATAAGCCAAAACCGCCTGGACGGATTGGCCCGAGTTATTCATAAAAGTCTGCGGCTTAACGAGAAGGGAATTTTGCCCTTTGGCAATCTGGGCCTGAAATTTTTTCCCCTCTTCCCAGTTTAAACCAAGATTTTTCGCCAAAGCGTCAACGGCCATAAAGCCAACATTGTGCCTTGTGTTTTTATATTTTTCGCCCGGGTTGCCCAAGCCGATGATAATATGCATAAAATTTTCAATTTTTAATTTTTAAACAATGACTTAATTCATTAATTAATTTAATCATTGAAAATTGTTTAAAAATTTAAAATTTAAAATTACAAAATTATTCCCTGTGCTGTCCATGCGTTTTTCTTCCCTTATCTACTTCTATGCTAATCGGCGTGCCGAGGAAGCCAAATTTTTCCCGCAGGCGGTTGGCGATGAAGCGGACATAGGAGAAATGCAGGTCGTCTTTGGCGCCGATCCGCAACTGGAATTTCGGCGGGTTGTTTTCAATTTGCTTAAATTCGTAAATATGGGGGTGTCTCGCGCCCTTGCCTCTGGCCGGCAGATGGATTTTCACGATTTTTAAAAGAAACTTGTTAAGCTGGGAATCGCCTAAGATTATTTTTCTTCCCGCGTCAATTTCTAAAATTAAATCTAGAATTTTATTCGCTTTGCTGCCGGTTAAAGCGGAAGTAAAATGAATCGGCGCCCAAGTCGCGAAAGGGAATGAGCCGTAAATATAATTGGTAAATTTCTTTGGGTCTTTCTTCGCAATCAGGTCCCATTTGTTAGCGATAATAATTAAGCTCGCTTTTCTTTCCACAATTTCTTCAACCAGCTTCGCGTCCTGGTGGGTTATATCTTCATTTATATCAATGACCAGTAAAGCGATATCGGATTTTTCCAGAGCTTTCAAAGATTTCATAATTCCGTGCTTTTCCAAACCTTTGGTCTTCGTTCCTTTTTTACTGATGCCGGCCGTGTCAACGAGGATAATCGGCTTTTCTTCATAAATAATTTCCGTATCCTGCGGTTCGCGGGTGGTGTGCGGTTCCGGGCTTACAATTACCCGCTCGTAGCCCAGAATGGAATTTAAGAGACTGGATTTGCCGACATTGGGCTTGCCGATAATACAGACCCTGGTGGAATTTTCCGGCAAAAGATTCTTTGCCCCCGCAGACGGTTTTACTTTTTTAACAATCAGGTCCAATAGGTCTCCGGTGCCGGCGCCGGTAGCGGCGGAAATCGGGAAGGGCTCGCCTAAGGAGAGTTTATTAAATTCAGCCGATTCAGGCGCCTGCCGGAAATTATCAACTTTATTAGCCACCAAGATTATTTTTTTTGTTTCTTTTAAAGATTTTTTAACAAACAAAGCCATCTGTCTGTCCATAGGGAGCAAGCCGGTTTTAACGTCAACCAAAAATAAAATCAAATCCGCCCGCGTTAAGTATTGCCGGGCCTGATGCTGAACTTTGTCTTCAATACTGCCTAATTTTTCCTTTGCTAAAATTTCCCGGGGCAGTTTCATAATTCCGCCGGTATCAACCAGGGCAAATTTTTTTCCCCGCCAGCTCACTTCGTTTAGGTTGCTGTCTCTCGTCGTGCCGGCGATATCAGAGACTAGGGCCTGGTTTTTTTCCGTTAAGCGGTTAAAGAGAGTTGATTTGCCGACATTAGCGCGGCCAAAGATGACGACGAGGGGAAGATTGTTTTTTACGGATTTCATAGTTTCTAGTAGAATTCAAAAAGATCTAATATTTAAAACTAAAGTAAAAAGTTATTAAAGTTTATAAAGTTATAAAGTCGCTCAGTCGTTGGCGCTCTAGAAACTTTATAACTTTATACTTTATAAACTTTCAACTAATATTTATTTTTCCGGATTATCCGTCCCGGAAGAAGTCTTATCCGCATCCTGGCCCAGTATCAGGATGAAATCAGGTTGCTCCGGGGTTTTTTCATCCGCCAGCTCATTTTTTATATCGTCAATCAGCCATTGGGGCAGACTGAAAGAGACGTTAGCGCCGGTTTTTTCTTTTAAAACAGACAAAGATTCCATTTTTTCCCCGTAAGTAAGGTCATAAATTACGGATTTCTGGAAATCCTTTTGGCTTGAGTTGCTAAGGCGGACAACATTAAATCCATATTTTTCCAGATCCAGGGCGGTGACGCTCGCCAGCCCGTTTATCCAGGTTCCGTTTCTTATGTCTAAAGACGCTTTTTCCACCTTTACTTTCGTTTTGGCTTCAATCGGAGCGTCAGAGAAAATATTATTGACTAAATACTGAATTTCGGAGAAATCGCCGCCTCGGGGAGATAAAATATAAGCGCCGTCTTCTCCTCGGGCGTCAATCAGAAGGCCGCTTGAACTGTTATCTAAAACTTTGTTGGTGATATTTTCCTGGGAAACGTCTTTAACTATATTCCAAAGTTTTATCGCCTCCCAAATTTTTACGTTAGTGTTCACATGTTCCTCTAGCTCGCCTATGATATTGGTAATTATGCTGGGCCGGAACAAGGTATTTTTTGACAGAAATTTATTTTTAGCCGCCTCTATTACTTTTTGCTGCCGGCGGGAGCGGGCGAAATCAGAACCCTCGCCTCCGCCCGCGTGCCGCGAGCGGACATATTTTAAAGCCAGTTCGCCGTCCATTTTCTGCCAGCCCGCCGGAATATAAAGATGCTCAAATCTGGCCGCGTATGGCTCGGCTTCTTCCTTTCCCATTATCGGATAGCTTGGATCATTCAGGGTATTTTCCACGTAAACATCAATTCCATCCAATTCATTTATGATATTTACAAATCCTTCAAAATCCAGGCGGACAAAGTAATCAACGGGGATTTTTAAAACATCGCTTAAGGCCTGCGAGATGGCGACCCCGCCGCTACCCAAATTTTTTGCTTCCGCGTAAGCGTTAACATTATTTACTTTTCTCCAGCCCATCCCTTCCATCGGGATAGTTAGATCACGGGGGATAGAAAGCAGAGCCACTTTTTTCGTTGAGGGCTCTAGACTGGCAAGCATTATCGTATCGGTTAGGTAGCCGCCTTCATGGTTTTTTCCGCCCATGCCTAAAAGAAGAAGATTAATTCTGTCCCGGTCTTCGCCTTTTAGCTCTTTATCAGCGCTTTCCGCCAGGTGCTTTATTTGCCCGATAATCGGAATTTTATAGATCCAGGAATTCGGGTTCTGCTCGGAGACGATAACCTGGCTGGAAAAGATAATAAAAGCGATAGAGAAAAAGATTATAAGATAGGTAAAAATTTTAGCGACCTTTTTCTTTTTCACCGGCAGAGTTTTTTCTCCTGCCCTTTCTTCAAGTAAGTTTACCCCGTTAGCCCCGCTTAGAAATTTATTTCTAACGGGGTTAGAAATTTTGCTATTTTTTTCGTAATTATCCATATTTATAAAACCCCGCTTAGAAATTCCAGCGGGGGATTAAACCCCGCCGTAATTACTTTTAAATCTAACCTTTAACGCAGGATAATGGTGCGTTATTTCTAAACGGGGTAAAACAGAAAATAGACAACAGTAAACAGGTAGTTATCTATTAATATCCCCGTCTACCTTTTTCTAGTTGTCTATTTTCTATTTACTGTTTACTTTCTTCATTATAACTTTATTTCTCTATTTTGAAAAGTTTTTTGCTTTAATGTCTTAATACCAAGATGGCGGAAACGCTTCGCTTCGGCTCGGGCGTGGCGAAATTTCTCCCCCCAACCCCCTCCTTCCGCCACGCTCTCGCTCGGACTGCCTTTTTTCAGCGGAATTGGAGGCCGTGCTAATTTCATTGGCGCGCTGCCTAGAATCCGCCCAATAGAAAAAGACAACTACCAAAGACAAGAATTGGAATTAAAGCCACCGAAATTATACCGATAGCAATGAATCGCCTATCTATCTTAAAGAATAAAACCATTAATAAAATTAAAATAATTAGGTAAATAAAAAGATTCACAAAGCCCCAATTTCTCGATGAAAGCAAAGGATATAACACAACCCATAAAATGGAGTTTAGAATTATAATGCCAAAAAAACCAAGAATAAAATCGCCAACCTTTTTCCCAGTTGTTGTGTAATAGTTGGGTTTTTGAAAATTATTGTAAATAATTTTTCCTTCTTGATTTTGGGGATTTACATTATGGTTTTCCATATTGTTTATAGTTTATTTTTTAATATTATGTTTATGAAATATACCCAAACAATTAAAATAAGCGCTATCAAATATCCTACAGAATAATAAACGTTAGGAATTGCAACATTCATAGTTTTAAATATTATGATAAGTCCTAATATTAAAGGCGAAATAAATGCGAGAGCAAAACTGCCAAGTAAAATATATTTGCTCTTTTTGGCTGATAGTAACCCAATAACCAAAATAACTGTCAATCCTATTGCGGAAGGCACTCCGGTTATAGATATATTTAGATTTTTTTCAACAAGCAATCCTCCATACATAAAAATAAATTGTATAAGCACAAAAATCACAATTCCCAAAAAGAAATATTTCAAGACATTTTCGTCTTTTTTAAAGTTATTTATATTGTTTTCCATATGTTTTTTGCTTAAAAATGAGGTTTTTAATATTGCCTCTGGTTAGATAAATTATAACACCGATTGAAATTATTTGAAATATGGTCAACCCCGCAAAAATTACTGGTTCAACCCGTATAAATTCAACAAAAAATCTAAAAATGAAATAAGAAATCATCAACATTTTAAAAAGCTGACCGGGTTTTAGATCTTCCCTATCTTTTATTTTTTCTAAATAAAAAAACATGATGAGCATAAACAAAGATTCGTAAAGTTGCGTAGGGTGCCTTAAAATTCCATCGCCAAAATTTACTCCCCATGGCAAAAAAGTCTCCTTGCCGTAACAACAACCGCGAAAAAAACAGCCCAATCTTCCAATAGCAACACCCATCGCTATAGCTGGAGCAAATAAATTACCTCGTTTTTCCTTAATTCCCAAAATTTTTTTAGTTAATATGGCTCCAATAGTGCCACCGATCAATCCGCCAACAATTGTCCTTCCAGAAAAAATTATTTCAAAATTGGATAGATGAGATAAAATATATTTATAATCAATTATCCATTGCAAAATTTTTGCCCCGAGTATTCCGCCAGCTAAAGAACCAATTGCAATAAAAAATCCTCTTTCGTTTAAACTTTTTTGCCGTCTTGATTCATAAAAATAAATTGAAATTCCGACTAATAATCCGAGCAAAACAAAAAAAGAATAAGAAGGAATTTCAAAATTCTCTATTTCAAATAAAACGGGTTTTATTCCCCAATTTTGCGGATAGTAATGATCGTCAATCATGTTTTTTTATAAAGGCACAACAACTGTCATTTGTAGCGCATTCGTATAATTTTGATGCGGGGCAAAATCCAAATGCAGAAATACTTTTAAGAAGAGCAAAAATAAATACCGCTATCCAGCCAACTTGCTCGCTTACAAAATACAAAAGGAATAAGCAAATCAAGCTGAAAATACTGCCCATGATATGAGCAAATCTCATCGCGTGTTCATTTAAAATTTCGTCTGCCGATTTACTTATTTTATTTATAGTATAGCTATAAAATAAAATCATTGGCGCCCTCTGAATTTTCAATATCGCAGACAATAGAAAAATTATGAAAACAAAAATCAAAATAATTTTCAAGTGAAAAATTAATGAAAGCCATATTAAAATAGCTATACTATAGCGACAAAATGCAAATGCCGCCTTTGGCACCGCTACTGGTTTATACTTTTTCATAAATTTTTAAAAATTTTAGGGAAAAACATCCCGACTTTTATTTGATAATTTTTATAATTTTCAAACTCTTTGGTAAGTAAATTCTCCTCTTGCTTCGCCCGATAATACATAAACGGGATGAAAATAAGGGCATTGACCCCAAAAGCAAGCGGATTAAAATAAATTAAACTTGCTCCAAAAAACATCCAAATAATTGAAGCATAAAGAGGATGTCTGACAAAACTATAAACTCCGTTAGAAACGAAATAATGATCATCATAAATTTTTATCTGGTTAGACCAGTTCTTTCCTAATTTCATTCTACCCTTAATGTTTACAACGCAACCAAGAATTAAAATCAATAAGCCGAAGGTTATGATAAAAATTTTTAGCGGTAAATATGACACATTAATTTGACCCACGCTAAACCTGATTAAAAAATAAAAAAAGAAAAAGAAAAGAAACATAGTTCCTGTTTCTACGATACTCTTTTTTTCTTTTTTAACCCGTGTTCTTTTTTGAAATTCCACAAAATCTATCAAGACTGCGACAAAAATAAAACACACACACAAAATAACAATTATATTGCTAAATAGATAAAAAATCCTTTCGGGGCTATCAAATAAGCTTTTAAAATCAAATATCATAATTATTTTCTATGCAAAATATTATAAGAGGAAAAAGGAATTTTTCTCAAATCTGGAGTAATAACATGGACACACTCCTTCTTCATTGACTTCATATCAAAATTGCAGGCATCAACAAACGAAGTAACGCTTATTCTGAAGGTATTTTCACTCACATACTCTATTTTGTCCTTTTCAGATTTTAATAAGTAGCTGCTAGGGACAATTTTTTTAAATTTTTTCAGCAAAGTTAAGTAATTACAGCAGTCTCCACTTGAGCAAAAAATATTTTTTGCCAAATCTTTTAAAAAATCTTCCGGGTCAAACTTAAAAGTATTTCTAATAATCGGCAAATAATTTTTAATATCCAAATCCCGCATCAAGGGGATAAATTCATTTTTTATTCTGTACAAGTAAGTTATTGCAACCCTGTCAACATTGCAGGGCAGGGGGATAAAATCATTTTTTCTAATCATTCCATTCGTTTGTTTTTCGATTTCTTTGATAATTCCGGTTATAGTAATTCTGTTTTTCTTGTTCACATTGCCGAGGCGGCCAAAAAAAGCCACTGGTTGAAAATTTATGCCCCGAATATATTTGGTGTTTATGCCAAACTCAACAATTTTTCCAATTTCATGATCGTTTATTTCTTTCTCAATTGTAGAAACAAGCGTTATTGGAATTTTATATTTGGTTAAATTTTTAATGGCTCTTATTTTTATTTCAGACAAATTTCTCCCGCGCAAATGTTTATATGTTTTCTCATCAAATCCGTCAAACTGAAAATAAATTTCAAAACCTCCGACAAATTGACTCAGCTCTTTGACAAAATTTTCATCGTCGGCTATGCGCAATCCATTAGTGTTTAACATCACATATTTAATTTTCTTTTTTCTCGCAAGTCTTATAATCTCAATAATTTGCGGATGCGTTGTTGGTTCGCCGCCGCTGATTTGCAGAATTTCAGCGTTGCCAAATTCTGAATCAAGAAAAAATTTCAGCATTTCATCAATTTTTTCCAAAGGCAAATAACTGCCAATTCCACTATTCGCGTAGCAAGTGGGACATTTTAAATCACAATCTTTTGTTACCTCGATAAGTCCGATACAAGTATGCTGTTCATGCTCCGGACAAAGTCCGCAATCATAAGGACAATTATTTTTCCTTACTGTTTGTGTTTTTGAAACCGAGCCAGGTTTTGTATACTGCATTCTTTTCAAATAATATTCAGCATTTTCTTCAAGTATTTCCTCTTGCTCACCATGGTTAAAACAGTATTTTGATATAAAAATTTTATTATCCTTTAAGATAATTTTTGCGTCAACTCTCTTTAAACAAATTGGACAAAGACTTGTTGTATACTCAATAAATTGGTAATTTTTTTGGTTGGACATAATATTTTCAACTTTATTTTATCAAATCATCAACGCCAACCTTAAGAGCTTTGGCTATTTTTGATAAAGTTTCTATTGTCGGATTTTTATTTGTACCGGGTTCAATTTTAATAATGATGTTGTAGGTAACATCCGCCAGTTTTGAGAGGCGATCTTGAGAAACACCAATTTTATTTCGGTATTTCTTAATATCAGTCGGGATGCCGGGAGTCGAACCCGGGTTACCCCGCACGAAAGCGTAGCTTTCTGCGGGGCAGGCATGCACCTTTACCCCGCTCCTTTTTTGGTTTCAATATAGTCGGGATGGGGAGAATCGAACTCCCACTACGCCCACCCCATGGGTGCGTACTACCACTATACTACATCCCGAAATTATTAATTTTATTAAATACTATTTTTTGAGAAAAAGGAGCGGGGCCATGCATGCGTAATACCGTTATATTTACCCCGCCCTTGTGGCGGGGCGACAGCCCGATTTTATAATCTAAGGTTAGCACAGACTTTTATTTTTTTCAATCGCCGCGTTGACTGTTGACTAAAGATGAGTTGGTGTGATAACATTGTCTATTGCTCATTAGGTTCTTTTAAGTCGAGGGGGCGGTTATGAGATTCTATATCATGCATCGTGGTGTATGGGAAGAAATACCAGTCTCGGGGATAAGGGACCATGCCACGGTTTTTATGGCCAAAGACCGAAGAAGTTTAAAAAGAGTAAAATTTTTTTCCGGCAAATGCGCTGGCGACACCGAATTTTGGAAGGTGAAAAAATTGCTGGAAACCTTTACCGGCAAGTTAAGAATTAAAGTTTGCGGGCCGGCCACTTTTTGGGGCAGTTTGGTTGGAGTGGAAAAAAATGGAGGCGACTATTATTTAGTGACAGAAGTAATTGCCGGTAAAAAATCCTGGGGAAGATCAGCCGCCGCCAAGGCTTATTGTCTTTCCTGGGTTGCCAATTATCCAAGTAAAGACGCTCTCTGCGTTTCCTTTAAAATCTTTATGGCGGAAGAGGAGAAGAAATAAAGGACTGGAGATTAAAAATTTACCAGTCCTTTTTAATTTTCTTTAATCCCCCTTACCCCCTTTTTGAAAGGGGGTGTATAATATAATTATGGATATAGACTTAGAATTGCTTTCAATTCAAAACCCCTGGTGGCGGCAATTAGGAACCGGAGAGCGGCTTATTAAGAGTCTTGATTTTGATCCGGTGATAAAAAATTTTGAGAGCCAGCCGTTAAAATCACAGCCAAGGATTTTAGACGAGGTTTTTTTAGACCGCGATAATATTTATGTTTTATACGGCGGGCGTGATTTAGGCAAGACCACGATTTTAAAACTCTTGATTAAAAAGCTGATGACCGAGAAAAAAACCGAACCGGATAATATCTTTTATTACTCCTGCCATAACCTTGATACTTATGAAGAGCTTAATGAACTGGTTAAAATATTTCTAAACTGGCGCCGGGCCGAAACGTTTAAGCGCCTTTTTATTTTTATTGATGAAATCAGCTTAATAAAAAACTGGCCCAAGGGAATTAATTATTTAGCCAAAGCCAAGAAGCTAAAAAACGTTACGGTTATCTTAGCCAGTTCCCGGCGGGAAGGTTTAAAGAATAAAGCCGGAGAACTTTTAACTAAAGATAAAATTATTACCAGTCTTGATTTTTCCGAATTTTTAAGATTGCTGAATCCTAAGCTGTTGGAGAAAGTCAGTAAAGACAATTATAGAAATCATCAGGACCAGCTTGAGTATTATTTAGATATCTATTTTTTAACCGGCGGTTTTATTCCTTGCTTAAATAGCTATCAGAAAGAAGGGGCGATAAGCCAAAGTATTTACAGCGATTATTTTTACTCCTTAACCGCCGATATCGCCAAGCTCGGCCGGGACGTAATTTTAATGCGCCAGATTTTAGAGCAGATTCTTCTTAACTTAGGCCGGCCTTTGGGCTATAAAACCATCGCGGCTAAGACTAAAGCAAAAATCCATTTAACCATTGCCGAATATTTGGAAATTTTAGAATCAATGTTTGTTATAAAAATGGTTTATCAGTCGGATAGAGGCGGCCGGCCAACCAGCCGCAAAGCCAAAAAAATTTATTTTCTTGACCCGTTTCTCTTCTGGCTCTTTTATTCCCATATCAACGGCTCGCTTAATTACTGGCCTTTTAGCCGCGAGCGTCTGCACCGCCAGGATGTCTTCAATGCCTTGGTGGAAAACGTGGTGTTTGCCCACTTGGCCAGAAATGGAGATGGGGAAGGGAAAGAGCGCCTTACTTATTGGCGCGACAATATTCACAAGCAGGAAATAACTTTTTTAGTCCATAACGGGAAAAAGACAATGCCGGTTCTGCTTCGCTATAGCCAGGAAATAAAAAATGAAGACTTTAAAATATTTAAGCAGGCCGGGTTTAGAGAGGGGATAATTATCAGCCGGAACAGACTGGAAGATAAAGGCAAGATAAAAATTATGCCCTTAACTTATTTTTTACTGTTTCATGAAGGATTATAAGGATTTATTTTTTGTGCTTTACGGCAGTCTTGGTTAGGGACTGTTGTCTAAAAAATTTCGGGCAGCAATCCTTTGTCAAGAGACTGCTGCTGGGCGAAATTTTTAAATGAAAAAGGTCAAGGAAATAGAATTCCCTTGACCTTGTTTTGATTTTTGATTCCCGTCTGCCTTTTTCAGGCAAAGACGAAATAATCGTAATGTATCACCAACTTTTCGCCGCCGGCGGTTCTTTCTGCATTTCTGTCTCTTTCTTGCATAAGGCGACGCAATTCATCAGCGTTATAGCGGACTTCGCCCCGGCCTAATTCCTGGCCGTTTTCGTCAAAAACGGAAACAACATCCCCGGTTTTAAAAGTTTCGTCCGGGTCGACGAAGTCTACTCCCCGCAGAAGGATTGAGGCGACGTGCCGCGCCCGCAAGAGATCGGCTAAATAAGTGCTCACTGTAATTTTACCGCGGCTTACAGCTGCGGCTCCAATCCAGGCCTTGCGTGGCGAAACTTTGCGGTCTTGAGCGGGAAAAAAAGTCCCTAGCCGTTCGCCCTTAAGTAATACGCGCGTGATCACCTGCGATTCATGCCCGCTTACAATTTGCATCGAAATACCGAGCGAAGTAATCAGGTCCGCGGCTTCAAGCTTGCTCTCCATACCGCCCTTGCCCATGCCAGAGGTTTCGTTTTGAATCATATCTCTGGCTTCAGATGCTTTCTTAACCTCCGGCAATACTTTAGCCTCCGGATCTTTAGGGGAGCGGTCCATCAAGCCGGGAACATTAGTAAGAATTAACAATCGTTCCGCGCCGATCATGGCCGCCACCATACAGCTGAGCTGATCATTATCCGTAAAATCCAGATCATCCAGCTCTTCGGTAGAGAGAACATCGTTTTCGTTAACGATCGGAACTATGCTCAGCTGAAGCAAATTATCAACCACAGTCCGCAGATTCAAATAACGGTTGCGGTCGGCAAAATCGGCGCGTGTAACCAGTATCTGCGCGCAAACCAAACCATACTTTTCAAACGAAAGCTGATAAGCATGCATCAGCAGGGGCTGACCTACGGCAGCTAATATCTGCTCACGTAAAATTTTGGCTAACCGCCTATCGCCTGACACCGGGAAACCATTGCTAAGAGAAGGCGCGGTGCGGCCGCTGGCTACGGCGCCGGAGGAAACAATGACCACGCGCTTACCAGCCTGACGCAGGGCGGACACTTCCATAGCAATGCTCTCAATCATTTTTAAATTGAGTTGGTTATCGGTGCTGGTCAGCAAGCTTGAACCGATTTTTATTACGATGGCGTTTTCCATAGTTAGTTATAGAAGTGAGGGTTAATTGCCCTCAACTCCTCTCCTGTGAGTTTTCGTCCGTCGCGGACATCATAAGACCAAGTCTGGCCGTTGGCCAAGCGGCAAACGACCACAGTGCCTTCAAATGAAGGGAACACAAACTCAATCCGACTTCTCTCTTCAACCGTGATGGTTCTAGTTTCGCCATCGCGGAAAGTAAGGGTGAAGGAGAATCCGTCTTCCGCCACCTTCAAATTGTAGCTGATTTCGGTACCGGTATGATCAATGACGCACTCCTTCCGCATCCAATCCGCCAATTCTGTGGTGGTCTCTTGAGCGAACGGCTGGTCCGTTCCGGGACTGGGGTTAGGGTCTTCCATGATTGCACCTCTCTTTTCCTGAAATAAAGGGTGATTTTTGGAGTTTTCGGTTAGTGATAATCACTTTTTTAAAATAACAATAACCCTAATTTACAGCAAAATAGTTAAAACGTCAAGGTCAAATTAACGCGGATTTTGCTAAACACGAATCTGGCCTTGTCCGAGAATAATCCATTTATAAGTAGTCAATTCTTTAAGGCCCAACGGTCCGCGAGCGTGCAGTTTCTGGGTGCTGATGCCGATTTCTCCTCCCAAACCGAATTGCGAGCCGTCGGTAAAACGAGTTGAAGCATTAGCATAAACGCAAGCCGCGTCAACTCTGTTAAGAAAAATATTAATAGTTTTTTTATTACCCGCGATAATCGCTTCGGAATGCTTTGAGCTGTAGCGGTCAATATGCTTTAAAGCAACTTCCAATGAAGATACAACTTTAACGGCTAGAGCCAAACTTAAAAATTCTTTGCCAAAATGTTCGGCTTGCGCTGATTTGAGGTAAGGATAATGGTTGGCCCGTAGATATCTATAGCTTTCACGATCGGCGTAAATAATAACCTGGCTTTTGGCTAAAAGGGGAGAAAGTTTATTTAAAGCTCTTTTGGCGATTCGTTGATGCAGAATTAATGCATCTAGGGCATTACAAACCGTAGGCCGAGAAGTTTTGGCGTTATGGACAATGCGCGCCGCTTGCCGTAAATCGGCGCTTGAATCAACATAAGTATGGCAAACGCCGGCCCCGGTTTCAATAACCGGCACCCAGGAATTTTGGCGAACAAAATTAATTAAGCCGGGGCCTCCGCGCGGGATAATAACATCAATATATTTTTGCGCGGTCATAATTTTTGCGACCGCTTCCCGGCCTTGATTTAAATAAGTAACAGCCGCCGGCGGCAACCCCGCTTGGCGCAAACAGTCCTTAATTAGCGCTACCAAAATAAGATTACTTTTCTCACTCTCCCGGCCGCCCTTAAGTACGATCGCATTGCCGGTCTTAATAGCCAGGCAGGCGCTGTCAATCGTGACGTTGGGCCGAGATTCATAAATACTGGCGATCACGCCGAAAGGAACGCTTCTCTTTTCTAATTTCAAGCCGTTTCCTAAAATCTTTTTTTCCAGAATTCTTCCTAATGGGTCGCCTTGGGCGGCGATTGTTCTTACGTCATTAGCTATGGCCAGAATCCTCTCTTTTGATAAACGCAGGCGATCGGCTAAGGGATGATCTTCGCCAAGACATCTTAAATCCTTAAGGTTAGCGTAGAGAATGGCATTTTGTTTTTTAATTAAAGCCGCGCTTAAAAGACGCAGGAAAAGATTGCGTTTTTTAAGCGGTGATAAAGCTAAAATCCGGGCAGCAGCCTGGGTTTGTTGAAGTTGTTTTTCCAAATTTGTGGACATAATTTAATAAGATAATTTTTGAGCGCGCTTATAAGCTTCTAAAATCGCGTCTTGCCACTGTTTATAAAATTTTTTAGGATTCAATTTATTAAAAGCGGCTTCGGTCGTGCCTTTTTTTGATTTTACCATATTAATTAATTGGCCGGGAGTGTAAATATTTTTTACATTTTGGTAATATTTAAGGGAGCCGACCAGCAGTTCAAAAATTATAGCTTCGGCTTGTTGCGGTGAAAATCCTAAATTTATGGCCGATTCCATTAACGCGTCCATAAATAAAAATACATAGGCCGGACCGCTGCCGGAGATGGCGGTGATTTTATCTAAATCATCTTCAATTTTAACTTTAAAGTTATAGCCGAAAGCGAAAAAAAATTTTTTAATTAAACTAAGCTTATTTTTAGAAAATTTTTTTTCATCCGCGAACCAAGCAATGACGCCTTGGCCGACTTGCAATGGCAAATTTGGCATTACTCTAACAACACTTTGGCTGTTAACGATTTTTTTAACATTGGCTATTTTCACTCCAGCCATGATGGAAATAAAAATTTTATTATTTAGTTCGGCTGGTTTTAAATTGTAAAAATCCTGCGGTTTAACGCAAAGGAAAATTATATCGCTTTGATTAATCAATTCTTCCAAAGAATTTAGATAAACCGCGTTTTTAATTTTTTTTAGGCCGATGGAGCAAATACAAAAATTAAGCTGTTTGCCGATTTGGTTTTTTTGCAAAAGTTTAAAAATCGCCTGGCCCATATGGCCATAGCCAAAAATTCCGATATTTGTTTTTTTTGCTTGATTTGCCCCGTTAGATATTCTCATGTATTTTTTAATATATTCCCGGAAGTAATAAAATCTAATAAGGTTAATGATTTTATTTTAATAAATAAAGCTCTTTTTGGCAAGCTCTGGGGGTTATTTTGTTTTTCCTTGTTGGCTGTGGATTTATAGTTGAATTATTTTAAAAAATCGTGTAAAATTAAAGTAAATTAAAAATAATTAAAATAATTATGGAGAAAAAGGCAATAAAAAATAAGGTTGACAAAAAGGCAAAAAAGGCGTTAAATTTGAATGTTAAACAAGATAATCAAACTGATTTATTTTGCGCGAACATTCCAAATATAAGCAAAGGGGGAAAGAACATGGACACAAACAAAAGATTAACAAGCAGAGCCAAGGATTATTCCCAGTGGTATCTGGACGTGATCGCGGCCGCTGATTTAGCGGATAATTCACCGGTAAGGGGTTGCATGGTAATTAAGCCAAATGGTTATGCTATTTGGGAGAAAATGCAATCCATTTTGGACGCTATGTTCAAGGCGACTGGGGTGGAGAACGCGTATTTTCCGCTTTTTATCCCGGTTAGTTTTCTTTCCCGGGAAGCCGAGCATGTCGAGGGTTTTGCCACGGAGTGCGCGGTCGTGACCCACCATCGTCTGGAAAAAGACAGTAGTGGAAAGCTGGTGCCTACCGGTAAGTTGGAAGAACCCTTAATTGTGCGGCCGACTTCGGAAACCATTATGTATGAAATGTATGCCAAATGGATCAATTCTTATCGCGATCTGCCCCTGCTTTTAAATCAGTGGGCGAATATGGTTCGCTGGGAGATGCGGACCAGGCCGTTTTTAAGAACCACGGAATTTTTGTGGCAGGAAGGCCATACCGCCCACGCGACCAGAGAGGAAGCCGACGCCAGAGCGCGACAGATGCTGGAAGTTTATCGGGTTTTTGCCGAAGAGTATCTGGCCATGCCGGTGATCAAGGGACAAAAGAGCGAATCGGAAAAATTTGCCGGAGCAGTCCATTCTTATACTATTGAAGCTTTAATGCAGGACGGTAAAGCCCTGCAATCCGGCACCTCGCATTTTCTCGGACAGAATTTTTCCAGGCCGTTTAAAGTCAAGTTTTTGGATCAAAGCGGCGAGGAGCAATTTGTCTGGCAGACCAGCTGGGGGGTTTCGACGCGCTTAATCGGCGGGTTAATTATGACCCATTCGGATGACAAAGGATTGGTTATACCGCCGAAATTGGCTCCGACTCCCGTGGTTATTATTCCGATTTGGGCCTCGGCGGAAGAACACAAGAAAGTCCTGCCGGTGGTTGAAAAACTGGCTGGGGAAATTAGGGGTCTCGGCTATGCCGCGCAAATTGATGATCGCGACCTTCGGCCCGGACCCAAGTTTTTTGAATGGGAGAAAAAAGGCGTGCCGATCAGAATCGAGATCGGATCTAAGGACTTGGTCAAACAGTCGGTTGTGATGGTTCGGCGGGATACGGGCGAAAAACAGGAAGTCGGGATTACCGGAGCTGCCGCTTTTGTAAAAACTCTCCTGGACAGAATTCAGGCCGATCTTTTCGCCAAGGCGCTGAAGTTTCGGGATGAAAACATTCGGGAGGTGGAGACTTACGAAGAGTTCAAGCAAGTGCTTCAAGAGAAAGGCGGTTTTTTATCAGCGCCTTGGTGCCTTAATCCGGCTTGCGAGGCCAGAATCAAAGAAGAAACAAAAGCGACGACAAGGTGCATCCCGTTTGATCAACGGAAGGAAACCGGCAAGTGCGTGATTTGTGGCGGGAAATCCGAAGGCCGGGCACTGTTCGCCAAAGCGTATTAAAGCGTATGAAGTTGACTTCCAGATATGCGGGGCATCATCTTCGGTGATGCCCTATTTTTTTGAAAGGAGTAAATATGTATACTGGAGCGCGTTTGGAAATTACCGGCAAGTGCGATCTGCAATGCCTATACTGCCATGCGGGAGAAAAGAATACTCAAATTTGCCTGGCTTCAGAAATGACGCTTGGGAGATGGTCGGAAGTCATCGCGGAAGCAAAGAGTCTCGGCGTAAGAATATTTACACTCACCGGCGGGGAGCCGTTTCTCAATCCGGATTGGATGAAAATCGCCGAACTGTGCGGTGCCGAATCCAGGGTTATAATTTCCACCAACGGCGAACATTTTTCCGAGAAGAATCTGGAGATTTTGTCGGGACTGCCCCAGGTGGTTGAATTCAGGACCAGCTTGGACGGTTTGGCAGCCAACGATATCATCAGGGACGGGAGCAGCTTCCAAAGGACACTGGCTTCAATTAAACGTTTGAAAGAGTACCTGCCCGGGGCGGGGATTATGATCCAGACGACCACATACCAGAATAACCTCGGAGAAATCGAACAGCTCTATGAAATATTAAAGGGTATTCCGATTACCCGGTGGCGTTTGGCTCAGCTCTGGAAGACGGTAAGGACTGAAAAGAATCGGGATATTCTGGACTTCTCGAATTATCGGTTAATGTTTAGGATGTATGCCAGAATTATCCGCCGGCATCAAGCGGACGGTCAGCCTTTCAGACTGGGGATTGATAATGTGTACGATTCCTTTATCACCAGGGAAGAGTATGCTGACTTCAATATGCTGGCTCACCCGTGTCTGTATGAATTTGAGTTCCTTTGCGTTAACGCCAATGGCGATTTAGTCTTTTGCCCGGCGTTAAATCTCCCTTATGCCTCCGTAAAAAATATGGGAATCGCGGAGGCGGTAGCCGGATCAAGCTGGTTGCGTGATTTCAAAGCGATAACCATCGATTCTCTGCCTTGCGGAAATTGCCGCTATTTGAAAATCTGCGGCGGCGGTTGTCGGGCCGATGCTTACCGTTGGCTGGGGGATTTAAAAACACTTGACCCCAATTCTTGCTGTATTATGAGACGGGTCGAAGAGCAGATCATGCCGGTGCTCAATGGGGCCGAACAGGCAGTATATCATCGGCTTATCAACTCCGTCGGCGATTGGCCACCCGTTGACGGTGAAAATATCGAAGAAGCGGTGGCCAGATTTTCGCGGAAAGGGGGATGAGAATATGTGTCTCAAAAATAAGCAGCCCAGCTAAAAAGGGCATGGGGGCGTGCAATTGCATGCCCCTTCTTTTTATTAGCCGAATAAGGCCGTGCTTACGTATTTCCCCCCCCGGTCGGGGAATAAGGCAACAATCGTTCCGGAACCTATATTTTTTACCATTTCCATCATAGAGACTCCAATATATGTATGCACATTGCCAGAAAGAATTGATTTCTAAGATTTGACATTTTAATATTTGACAATTTTTTATTTTTATGCTATTTTATTAAGTTCTTAAGTTGCTTTTGCTTGATTTCCTGATTTTTCAGCTAATTAAGCGCTAAAATAGCAGCTTTGGGATTTAATAACTGAATGAACATTGACAATTGAAATAGTAAGTTAACAAAACATAGAAAAACAGCCAAAAACCGAAAGGTGGCAAGGAAATGGCAAAACAGAAACAAAACAGGGGAGGCGGAGGAGCTAATGCAGGAACCAAAACCGATAAGATTCGTCTTCTTACCGGAAATCCGGAGAAGAGAAACGATCGGTTCGCGGTTGCTATCGAAGCCCTCGTGAAGGAATCGGGCGTAGTAAGAGCAAATTGCCCGGTTACCTTCTACCACAATAACCTGGAAGTCATCGTGGCGGGAGTATTAACCGACGCCGCCGGAAAGGCGACCTGCGTTTATGAGGTGCCTTTAGACATGGCGGGGAAGAAAGTCTCTATCCGCGCGCAGATTGATAACACGGCGGACGAGGCGTTCTGCGAAGTTACTTTCCCGGCTGACCCGGCCGTAACCGAAACGATTCATCTCGTCTCCGGAAAAGCAAGTGAGGTAGATAGTCGGTTCGTGGTTAACATCGAGGCTTTGGTGGAAGCCGACAAGAAAGGAAAGGGAGGTTGCCCGGTTACTTTTTATTGTGACGGGCTGACGATTCTGGCCGCAGGAGTATTAACCGACGCTAATGGAAAAGCGACCTGCGCCTATAAAGCGCCCTTTAAGAAGGCGGGCAAAAAAGTCTCTATCCGAGCCCGGATTGATGGCACGGCGGTTGAGCATTCTGCTGACATCGTCCTTCCGGTCGCCCCGAAAATTTTCGCCAAAGCTTTTGAGAATGTCTGGGCGAGGATGAAATTTAACCTCGCCAGGAAGGGAGAGCTCTTAATAAAGCACTCCGCAAAAACTTTCATGTTCGCTCTCCTCGCCTGGGTGATTATTGCGCTCGGCGGGGTCAAGCTTCTCGGCATCGGCCTGGGCATCTTTTTCTTCTTCCAGGCGGTCAAGAAATTCGCGGTTGTTTCGGGGATTGTGATTGCTCTTGCCGTGCCGGTCGTTTTCTGGATATTCTCTTCGCAGATCGCCGGAACGTTGAGTTTCGCGATTTGGATGGTCTTCTTTTTCGGAGAGCCGTTTTACTGGCTTGAAGAATTGCTGAAGACTATTGAGGAGAAGGAAGGGAAAGCGGTAGATGTAAAGGTTATCAACCTTTACCCATGGGTTCCCATGGGCTTCGCCATCTTCTTCATAATGATTCACCTGTTTTCTTTATTAGGCGGCGGAAGCGGGGCAGAGGTTTCCTCTTTTGAGGATACGGAAGTCCTTAGCTTGGGCGGAAATGAAGGCGGTGGCGGTTTCTTCGGATTTTTCCACAATCTTTACCGAAATTTCAAGGATATCGTCGACTGGATATTTTTTATCATCATCTTGTCCGTCTGGGCCATGCCCGGAGAAGTTCTTGGCATCACCGGTTTCAAGAAAGCGGACATGACCGCCGAAAAAGGTCTTTTCTTGTGGGGGATTTTCGATTTACTGGGTAAGTTGTTTTTGAAGAAGAAAGGCGGCAAGTAATGAAAGCCAGAATGATAGTCGGGATATTTTTGTCCCTCCTGCTTCTTTTCGTCAGCGGCTGTAAGGTGCCGTTTTCCTCTTTCCTCTTGTCAAAGAAGACGGTGGAAGTGGAAATTGACGGTTCCCTTAGGGACGCTGTCTTTTCCCCGACTTCGGTTCCTGCCAAAAAGGGGAAATTTGTCCTGATAGAAGTAAAGGGGCAGGTTTTCAAGGACATAATCGGCCTGAAGCCGAAACTCGTCCCCCTCTCTGACGTAGTCGGGGTGTCTATTCCCGGCCAGGGTAAGCTCGGCCTGAATCAGGGCTTGAGCGAAACGCAGGTGATGGAAGACGGGGAGATTGAATTCTTCGTTCCCAAACTGTCTATCCCGGGCACGAAATACGCCACGGGAACGCAAAAAGGAAAGAAAGAATTCAAAAAAGGGAAGGGAGAAATCATTGTCAAGTTTTCTGATAAGCCCTTCCGAAAAGGCAAACCTCTTCCCCAGAAAGTTTGGACCACAAAGTTTCTTAAAGACTTGGGTGTTAGAATACCAAGTTTGGAGGAGCTGAAAGAGCTTATGCCGGATGAGGCAGAGTTCAATAAAACCCTGGATCAGATCAGAAAAGAATCCGGGGCTTACATGGATTCGTCCGGAGTCCGGGCTAAAGTTGATTCCCTCCAGAAAAAAATACAGGAAGGGGAGAAGGCCTTGAAGTCCGGAGCGGCAAAGGGCTGGAACTATTGGTTCAATGACCCGGTCCGGGAAATTCCTCCTAAAGGGCTTCGGGAAGAATAGTAATCACACGAACGCTAGGAGAATTCAATGAACGCTATTGCTTATATTTTGTTCATAATCGTGGCCGGCCTGTTGTCCTTCGGCGCGATGAAAGTGTTTGCCAGCAAACTGGCAGGCAAAAAATGGTACCTAATCCCGCTCTATGTGGCGGGATGGGCGCTCAGGGTAATCGTGGTCTTGATAATCCTCGCTCCGGTATGCGGTTTCTTGATGGGAGTGGTTTCCAAAACGTTTGGGATCCATCCGCTTATCCCGGCTCTGATTTTTTCCGGAATTGCGGTCCTTGCCTGCTTTTACGGAATCAGGCCTTGGCTTCTGGAGATCATGAAGAAATCGCTACCAGCTGGCCGGTCGGAAGACGAGTTATTACTAGAGTCTTTCGAGAGAATCATAACCCTGGCTCTATTCTTTTTTTGTGTCCACTTCACCTTAGATCTTCTGGGTGTTGCGTATGGCCAGAATCTTTGGTGGTGGAGCTGGCACGTAACCCTGGCGTCTGTCTTTGGCCTTCTCGGATATAGATTTTTTTTCCGAGACTGGGCCAAGGAAAACCAGAATAGGTGGGCCGTTATATTTGGATACGGCCTGAATGTCCTCTTAAGCATCTATGTCATGTATTACTTCGGGTTTAATGCTCTCACGGAATTGCGGGGCTCACTCGAAATCTCCTCGATATTCTTACTCTTCAACTTTCTTCTTTTCTTCTTCTCATTTGGTCTGGGAAAAGAGAAGGAGATGACGAAGAGGGCATCCTACTGGTTGATCTGGATTTGGTCGTTTTCCCTGCTATTGGTTTTCGGGGGTATTGTCTATCTTCAGGCGACTCATCAAATCACCCGGCAGGAACGGATTGCCGCCCGGATGTTAAATATTGTCCGGTGGCAAAAGGAAGATGTGGATAGGAGCATAGCTCTTTATGAGCTGGAAGTCGCGGCCAAAGCTGCGGAAGCGGCTTATAAGGTCGGTGACTCGGATTCCCTTTCCCGGTTGGAGAAAAAGATTGCTACAATCGAGGCCAAGGTCAGAGCTGTCCCTCGAGCGAAATACGTTTCGCCCGAGGCAGTCGGGGAAACGATCGGGGAGCTTAAAGCGCTTCCCGGGGATGTTCTGGAAAAGTTCGGCAGTTCTTCCCAAACCTCCAAACCGCCCGACTACAAAATCTACGAACCCGGCACCTACACCTTCAATCTCAAGGCCGGGGAGAAGACCGATCACTGGATTATGTTCCCGTCGCGGGGAGTGGTGATTAACTACTCCGTATCCTCCCCTGATTATCAGTATAAGTTGGTGTATGACGACGGAGAGGTCATACAAGATGGCAAAGATGTGGTTTATCCTAATAAAATCACGGACAAGTTTAAAATCCTTGCCATCACGGACCAGCCCGAAATCAAGATGACGGTGGTGCAGGGCCAGTTGAGCGCCGTTGCCCAGCAATAAGTTCTTTCCTTTTGATTCAGAAAGGGGATGGTAAATTATAGCCACCCCCTTTTCTTTATGATTAAATCATAATTTTATAATAAAAAAACGAAAAAGATGAAAGCAAAAATAAAAGGTGAAAACCTTGACAATTTTTTTAATCTATGGTAGTATCAGAATAGGTAAAAATAAAACTTTTTCAATATAAATCCCGATAAAATTGGGATAAAATTGCGCTCATTAAACGTCATATTTTGAAGGGAGGAACTGGCCATGTTCCGGACTATAATTTGTACTCTTGCGGCGATCATTCTGATTGCCACTCCGATTTTTGCCGACAATTTGTCGGCAGCCAAGAAGTTTACGGAAGCCGGCCAGTATTTACAGGCCGAAGCGGTATTCAAAGCCCAGATAGACAAGAACGCGCAGGACGCTGATTCGTGGTATTGGTGGGGTGTGTGCCAACTCAAACAAGGCCGGACTGCCGACCAGCTTTTCTTAAAAGCGATCGGGCTTGATCCGACCAAATACAATGCGTTGGCCAGCAAGACCTATCGGCAGGAAGGCGAAGCGTTTCTGGCAAAGGGAAGAACGGACACAGCCATAACTATGTTTGACGGCGCGGTTTCGTTAGATAAGACCTTGAAACCAGCTATCGGCCAGTATCTGTTTAATCTCGGCCAGTACGACTTGGCCATCCGCTATGCGCCGGAATTCGGAAGCAAAGCGGCGGACAACCTCTATACCAAAGCTGAAACGTTTGGTGGCGAAGCCAGTCTGCCTTTTTACCGCCAGGTGAAAAAGTACTCGGCCAAATACAACGAAGCCATCAAGGCAAAACTCCTGGCTATTGCCAAGACCAAGTCCGAGGAAAAGGACATTACATTTTGGCGGACAGCTGCCGCCGAGTTTGGCAAAATTCCGGTTGACTACAAGATCTACGAACCCGGCGTCTATACTTTTTCTCTCAAGGCTGGCGAGAAGACCGATCACTGGATTATGTTCCCGGCGCGGGGAGTGGTGATTAACTACTCCGTATCCTCCCCCGATTATCAGTATAAGTTAGTGTATGATGACGGAGAGGTCATACAAGATGGCAAAGATGTGGTTTATCCTAATAAAATCACGGACAAGTTTAAAATCCTTGCCATCACGGACCAGCCCGAAATCAAGATGACGGTGGTGCAGGGCCAGTTGAGCGCCGTTGCCCAGCAATAAGTTCTTTCCTTTTGATTCAGAAAGGGGTGGTGAATTATAGCCACCCCCTTTTTTAATTAATCAGAGGTATGTTATAATTATATTATAAGCAATTTAATAATTCATTTATTATAAATATGAAAAAATTAAAATTACCTCTAGTTACCATAATGCTATTTATTGTAATTTTTTTCCCCTCTTATTTATGCAATGCCGGAGGTAGTGAAAAGGCTTGTCCCCCCGGTCAGGTTTGTCTTGATAATCCTCTTACCGGAAATCAATCCAGTATCTCTCCCCAAGTTTTTATCGGACGAATCATTAACGCGATTTTAGGCATTGTCGGGTCTTTGGCTTTGGCGATGTTTATTTACGGCGGATTTACCTGGATGACCGCGGCCGGGAATTCGGAAAAGGTGGAAAAGGGAAAACAAATTCTACTTTGGGCCACAATCGGCCTAGTTGTTATATTTACCTCTTACGCTTTGGTAAGGTTTGTCCTGTTTAATGTGGCGCCATCACCGGTAGTGCCGACGATGTAAAGCAGTTTATAATATTTAAAAGAGCTTGGGATTTTAGGACCCAAGCTCTTTTTGTTTTTATTATGATAAGAAATTCCTTTCAGATAGCGCCGCCGTCTTTATAAGAATCCATTTCCGTTTGGTTGATGGTAATTATATTTTCCCATTTATATCCCAGGCCTAAAAATGTTTTTTCGTTCGGAATAAGTTTTTTTACCCCGTCCTTTATTTCGTAAACCGCGGGTTTGTCGGCGGTTTTTATAAGATTGCCGTAAGGATAAGAGTCTAATTCAAATTGGGAAATTGTTTCTATATTTTCCCATTTATTTCCGTAGGAGAGGAACACCTGTTCGTTAAGCGTCCATTTTTTCAAACCGCTGTTTGTAAGGTAATACACCTTCGGGCTGTCAGCCGTTTTAACCAAATTCGCGTTTTTGTAAGAATCCAATTCGGCCTTCGGAACCTCAATAATATCTTCCCAGCTAAAATTATAGAGTTCAAAAATCGTCTGATTCAAAATCAGCTTTTTTCTGCCTTGCGAATTTATGTAATAAACTGCCGGTTTTCCCGCGGCTTTTAAGAGTTTCGCGTCCTTGTAAGCCGCCAACTCTTCGGGGCGGATTACTTTTACATCCTGCCATTTGTAATTATTGGCTTTGAAGGCTTCTAAATTTGGAATTAATCTTTTTTGGTCGCCGGAAACGGCGTAAATTTTTTGTCCAAGTTTAACAAGTTTGACGTCTTTTGCCAGCGCTTTCTTTGCCGTGCTTTTTTCAGTCGCTGCGGGTGTTTTTGGAGTTTCGGTTTTCGCGGTCGGAGCGGCGGTTTGCGCAATTTTGTCCGATAATTTTTCTCCTTCGCTGTATTGGTTAAGCGTGTTTGCTTCCATTTCGATTACCTCATCCCACGAATATCCCCGGGATTCAAAAATTTTCAAAGAAGGGATCAACCTTTTTTTATTGTTTTCAATCACATAAATTTTTGAGTCTCCCTTGGCTTTTACAAGACTTCCATTTGAAATAACAAGGGAAGGCGCTGCTGGAGTAGCCGGAGAGGAACCAACAGAAGATCCTCCGCCACCGCCGCCACCGCCACCACCGCCACCACCGCCGCCACCGCCGCCGCTTGGCGAGGAGGGCGCTGCTTGAGTTATTAACAAAACCATCTCGGGCTCGGAGTATTCTCCGGCATCATCTTTGGCAAATATTGAATAGTAATAAGTTTTACCGGCTTGAGTTTCTTTGTCCGTGTAGGTCTCGGCCGTGGAGGAATAACTTAAATTAGCGAGAAGATTTTGGTTTTGCCCTGGATTTTTAACGAATGAAGTTTCGCTTCTATAGATTACGATTGAGACAATCTGGCCGGAGTCGGGGTTCTCCCATTTCAGGACCGAACCGGCGGCGGTAAGGGTTGCTACTTTAGGCGGTTTGCCCGAAGTCTCTACGGCAAGAATATCCGAAGCCGTTTCAAGTCCGCTCTCGGTTTTTGAAATTATTTTGTAGTAATAATTCGTATTCTTTTTAAGCCCCTTCAGCTCAAGGGAATGGGAGGTTAAAAGCGAAGAATCGTAAGCGGAATTATCAAGGCCCGTTGCTGTTTCGCCGTATAAAACTTTAGAATCCGAGGCCTGATTGGTGGTCCAGGAAATTATCGTTTTGGTGCTGTCTGGGCTTGAAGTAGCAATTTCAGAAATTACGATTGGTACATCCGACTCTGGTTCCGGCACGATAATAGTCTTGGGCGATCCGGGAAGCTCGGGATTTGTTCCGGTCGGAGTGTTTATGGCAAATACTTTAATAACATGGCTGCCGGCGGACAAATTCGAAAAAGTATAATTAAATCCGTGATTCGGACCTTTAACCAATCCGTTTTCCGCTCCGACTATATCAGGTCTTGTTAAGCCAGCCGGAACGTTAGCCGCAAATTTATCGTCTATGTAAACATGGACATTAATTGAATTTGTTTCCGCGTCCTGATCATATGCCCAACCGCTTACATTCGTAGCGCTTACTAAATCAACGCTGCCGACAGGAGAATAATTCTGGCTAGTAGCGCTCACAGTAATCGTAGTTTGCGCCTGGGCGGTTAACCCTCCTCTTTCCACTATAACTTTGGGATGGTAAGTGCCCCCGATAATATAATTACATAAATCAGAAGCGGTTTTATTCGCGGCCGTTTGGCTTTCAAATTTTTCGTCATAAGACGGCGTAATGTTTATTCCGGTATCTGATCGGTCGCAATAGAAATAATAATTAATATTACCGCTGGCGCTTCCTGATACCAAAGCGGTCAAATCAACATCATTTAGAGGCGCGGATCCGGAATTTGGTGAAGCCGAAAGGGAAGCGGAAAAACTTTGAGAAGCGGATTCAGAAATTTTTATGTAATTAATATCGCCGATTGCTCCTTTGTCTCCGACTTTGTCGAACATAAGTTTTAAGACATGCTGGTCTTGGGTTAAAGGAACATTGGTTTTTTCGATTGGACTAACCGTTGTCCAGCCCCCCGTGTCAATCGCGGACATAGCTCCGGTTTTATCAACTCCGTCAATTTCAAAATGGAATAGCGCGCCGTTATTTACCGAACCAACTAAAGCTTCAATATCATAATTACCGCTTTGGGCCACGTTAACTGTGTATTCCAGCCATTCACCTTCCATTATATATCCGATCCGGTAAACTCCGTCTTGAAGAACGATATCAACGCCTTCCGCCGTCCTTAAAGCGCCGCCTCTATTAGCCGTTTCCGAGTCGTGGTAGGCGATGCCTTCTCCGCCTTGATCAAAATATTCGGCCTCTATTGTGCCTGGGATGGTATGCGGAATCGCGTCGGGATAAGCGCGTTGGGTTTGAGAAGGCGTTGGCACAGTAATTGTTTTTGGCGAGCCCGGTAGTTCGGGATTGGTTCCGGCCGGAGTGTTGACGGCAAAAACTCGGATGACATGATTGCCGGCGGACAAATTTGAAAAATTATAATTAAATCCATGGTTCGGGTCCTGAATTAATCCGCCTTCCGCGCCGATTAAATCCGGCCGGGAAGTATTCGCGGAAACAGTCGCGGCAGAAACTCCGTCCACGGTTATATTTACGTTAATCGGGTTAGTTCCCGCGTTTTGGTCAAAGGCCCAGCCATTAACATGGGAAATATCAGCAAGGTCCATTGACCCGACCGGAAGGTAATTAGTTTGAGCCGAACTCGCATATTCGTAAGCGCCAAGATCCGGAGCTAATCCTTGCGGGATCGCGTTGTCGTCAAAATCTTTACTTAATCCAATGTTTGTTCCTTTATCTATAGCTGGAGACGTGGATTGCAGATGAAAATCTTGCGAGGCGGGATTGACAAATTTAGGATCAACAAAAATCGAATGGCTGTCTTTGCCAGAAGCGGTTTTATAGGAATTGGATTGGGACAAACCATACCAGGTTCCCCGCCACATAGCGAAATTTCCGTTAGTCGTGTAATAGCTGTTGTAATCAAGGGTGAGATTTTCAAGATTATTCCAGTTCTGGGAGACATAAATCGGATTTCCCTGGTTAGCGGTTTGGAAGAAAATGTTGTTCCGGACAAAAAAGTTAGAGGTGGTGGCTTTATTTTCATCAAAATAAAGCAAATTACCCGTAGCTACCGGCCGCTGGTTATGTCCCCAGCCGCTTCCGCCGTAAGCGCAAACATTGTTTTCAAAATAGATGTTATTAACATTGCTTCCGCTCGCGAATTCCCAATATTCAAAGCAGTATTCGGAATTCCAGATGATATTGTTCCGGTAGCGGATGTTTGACTGGGTAATTCCGGCCGTGGAAGGATTTTGGTTGGTAAGAGCGGCATCGTAGATTTCCCAGATTTTATTTCTCTCGACCAAAATGTCCGAAGCGTTTACCAGAAAAGTTATGCCGTTGCCGAATCTTACTCCGGATGAGTCCTGCTTTCCTCCGCCCAGGTAGGAAATTTCTAAATCTCGGAAAATAAGATGGTGGTTATTGTGTCCCTGGATACCGTTGGCTCCGCCGTATTTAAGCGCCAAATTTTCATAAATAACATATTGAGTCGCGCTTTCCAGAATAATATCTCTATTTAGGGCGATTTCTATATCATTATAAGCAGTCGCCGGATTTGAAGCCGAATATAATTTTATTTTTTTATTCGCGCTGTCGTACCAAAATTCTCTTGCGGAATTCAGTTCGGATTGACTGTTAGCTAATATTCCCGCGTATTGTCCGTTATTGAATATTATATTGCCGGCATCAGTCGGACAGGAAACGCTCCAGATATTATTTCCTTCGTTCGTCCAATCAGAAGCGCTGTTTTTTTCAATTGAGCCCAGCAATACCGGTTTTTCTCCGGATCCGTAAGCCCCGTAAGTTATATGGCCGGCGGAATTTCCGCTTTTCGGAAGAAGCTGCTCTCGCCATACCCCACCCTTTTTAAACAGAATAGAATCTCCGGGCTGGAAAGCAAAAGAATTTACTTTAGAAATAGTTTTCCAGGGCGTAGAAACGGATGTCCCATTATTATTGTCATTACCGTTGGCGGAGTCCACGTAATAAATATTTTCATTCGCTGGCGGAGCGGAAACAGTAATAGTCTTTGGTGAGCCCGGCAGTTCGGGATTGGTTCCGGCCGGAGTGTTGACGGCAAAAACTCGGATGACATGATTGCCGGCGGACAAATTTGAAAAATTATAATTAAATCCATGGTTCGGGTCCTGAATTAATCCGCCTTCCGCGCCGACAATATCCGACCGAGAAAGATTGGCGGAAATTGTGGCCACCGAAGTTCCGTCCACGGTTATATTTATGCTAATCGGGTTGGCTCCCGCGTTCCGGTCAAACGCCCAGCCGCTTACATTAATCGCGCTGGCCGCGTCTATACTACCCACAGGCAAATAATTAACCGGCTGGTCAGGTAATTTACCGACCTGATAATCCGATACGATTATATCATCCCAATAAATATATTTATTTACCCCGGCTTCGCTATAATTTCCTACGCCCCACATAGTGTTTAAACTGTAAGTTCCGGCAGTGTCTATATTCTGCTTTTCAAGAATTTGCTTTCCATCCAGATAGACTGTAATTTTTCCCGTTGTTTTATTCCTGTCGTAATAGGCCTCAAGATGATGCCAGCTTCCTTTTGGCACTTCCACGCCGCTATTATAAATAACTACATTTTTAGGATCGTGCAATCCAAAAGCATCTTTCATCTGGCCATTGATATTTTGCGGAGTGGCGGAGACAACCCAAAGAGGAGCATAGGGCGAACCGGTTTCCTTAAATTGAAAAACATTGGCGTATCCGCCCGAGCCGAGATTATAGTCCGCCGGCCAATAAAACCAGCCGGAGTAATAGGCCGGGTTATTATAGAATCGCCAGCGCAACAACTTCGCGCTAATATCATACGGAGACGGAAGCGAAGGATCATTCTGGGCCTTCCAAGAGTAAGAGCCGGAATGAAATATCTCATTGGTAACATATCCCGCGCCGGTATGGTCTCCGCCGTTGTCAAAAATCCATTCATTAATATTTCCGGTCTCAAATCCTGACCGGTAATAGATAGTATTGCCTGAAGCCGGCGCGGCTGAAGTGGTAAAAGTATAATCATTTGAAGTGACGATATTGCCTGCCGCGTTTTTGGAAATTACTCGGTAGTGATACGGGGTATTG
>JAQTSG010000047.1 GCA_028711415.1 Patescibacteria group bacterium
CGTCCTTCATAACCTTTTTTAGAATCAAGCTCGTCAAGATGTGCATCCTCTCTTTTAAGAGACAACTTGCTCTTTTCGCAAAGCCCTTTAAAGGGATGCCTACGAATTGCTTGTTTGCGACCTCGGTTTCGATACTTAGTCGCATAACTTGCAATACTCTTTGCCACAGCAGGTCTAAAATTTGCTAATTCATAAGCATTTTTGATATTCGATCTTACATCATCAACAAGTTTTTGATCATGTTTATTTAATCTTATCTTCATATTATTTCCCGTGACACTTCTTATACTTCTTCCCGCTCCCGCACGGGCAAGGGTCATTGCGGCCGACTTTTTCTCCGCTGGCATTTTTTTGTTTCGGCTTAACCATATCAATGGTGCCGGAATTACTGCCTTTATCCGCTTGCTTAAATCCAGAAAAAGAAGAAGTTTTCTCGTCCATGGTTTTAGCTGGGGCGCTGAAATTCTTCGCCCGGTCAGCCAGACTCGGGGCCTTAACTTGGTTCATGTCTCCGACTTTAAAAACGGAATAAACCACTTCTTTCTGGATTAAGCTATTGAGTTCGTTAAAAAGATGATAAGCTTCTTTTTTATATTCAACCAAAGGGTCGTGCTGGCCATAACCGCGCAAACCTATGCCCCGGCGCATATAATCCATCGCGTCCAGATGCTCAATCCATAAAGTATCAATGGAGCGGATTAAAATCGCTTTTTCAATTTCGGAAAAATCAAAACCAAGGCCGATGGCCTTAAACTGCTCTTTCATTTTTTCATAATTTTCTTTTGCCAATTTCATTAAGTGCTCAATAATGACTGTGCGGGCTTTGGCCTTATTTAATTTTCCCTCATCTTCGGCAAAGGCGGATAAATCTTTTTTCAACCCTTTTTCTACCGGAAAAATAGTGGCAGCCACCTCATAAATTTCCGCCAAATTCCAGTCTTTGACATCTTCCGAAGCTGTATGAAAACTTACTACCTGCTCAATTTCATTTTCCACCATATCCAATATTATGTCGGATAAAGTTCTGCCATTTTCCCCGCCCTTATTCTCATCATTTTGCTCATTTGGGTTTTGCCCACTAGTTGGAGGATTATTTAAGATGTGAGATTTAAGATGTGAGATTTGAGATTCAGCTAGTTCTAAAATTTCTCTCCTCTTTCTGTAAATTGATTCCCGGTGCTTATTTATTACGTCATCATATTCAACCAAGTGCTTGCGGATATCAAAGTTATTGCCCTCCACTTTCATCTGGGCGGATTCAATTGACTTGGACACGATCCGGTTTTCAATCGGCATATCTTCCGGCACGCGCAGAGTTTTCATTAAGCCCTTCATCCGGTCCCCGCCGAAAATCCTCATTAAATCATCTTCGGTAGAAACAAAAAACTGGGACGAACCAGGATCGCCCTGCCGGCCAGACCGCCCGCGCAACTGGTTGTCAATTCTTCTCGCTTCATGCCGCTCGGTGCCAAGTACATGCAAACCGCCGGCGGCTATTACTTTTTTTTGTTCTTCCTTATCCGGAGGATTGCCGCCTAAAATTATATCTACGCCTCGGCCCGCCATATTGGTCGCCACGGTAATGGCGCCTAACCGGCCGGCTTGGGCGATAAATTGCGCTTCTTTTTCATGGTTTTTGGCGTTTAAAACCTGCGGGTCAAGGCCTTCCCGTTTCATCATTTCGGCCAAAAGCTCGTTTTTTTCAATGGAAATCGTGCCGATTAAAACCGGCTGGCCCCTCTTATTCCTTTCTTTTACGTCTTCGATCACGGCCTTGAATTTTCCTTCTTCCGTGCGGTAAATCAAATCATTCATATCTTTCCTTATCATCGGCTTGTTCGTGGGAATAACCACGGTTTCCAATTTATAGATTTTAGAAAATTCCTCCGCTTCGGTCGCGGCCGTTCCGGTCATGCCGGATAATTTTTTATACATGCGGAAATAGTTCTGGAAAGTAACGGTCGCGAGCGTCTGCGATTCCCTCTGAATTTCCACGCTTTCTTTGGCTTCAATCGCCTGATGCAGGCCTTCGCTATAGCGCCGGCCAAACATCAAACGGCCGGTAAATTCGTCAACGATTATAATCTGGCGATCCTTAACCACATAGTCCCGGTCCTTTTTAAATAAAACCCGCGCTTTTAAGGCCTGCTCAATATGATGGACATCGCGGATGCCGCCGGAGACGTAAATATTTTCTACGCCCAGCCATTTTTCCATTTTGGCAATGGCGGTTTCGGTTAAAGTCGCCGCGCGCATTTTCTCGTCCACGTTATAATCCTCTTTTTCCTGCAAACGTTCCACCAGTTGGGAAAATTTATAATACTTGTCGGTTGATTCTTCGGCCGGAGCGGAAATTATCAAAGGCGTCCGGGCTTCATCAATTAAAATGGAATCAATTTCATCAACAATCGTATAATAAAGCCCTCTTTGCACCATTCTTTCCAAAGACGGCGCCATATTGTCGCGCAGATAATCAAAACCGAATTCATTATTCGTGCCGTAAGTTATGTCGCATTGGTAGGCCTCTTTTCTTTCTATTTTTTTAAAATGCTGCAATCTTTCGTCATACTGCGAATCATCTATAAACTCCGGATCAAAAGCGAACGCGGTATCATGGACAATCACGCCCGTCGTTAGCCCTAAAAGATGAAAAACCGGCGCCATCCAGCCCGCACCCACCCGAGACAAATAATCATTAACCGTTACCAAGTGCGCGCCCTGGCCGACTAAAGCGTTTAAATAAAGAGGCAGGGTCGCCACTAAAGTTTTTCCTTCGCCGGTTCTCATTTCCGCAATCTGCCCGCGATGAAGGATTATGCCGCCTACCAGCTGGACGTCATAATGCCTTTGGCCCAAAACCCTTTTTCCCGCTTCCCTTACCACAGCAAAAGCTTCCGGCAATATTTCATCCAGTTTCTTTTCGAGAATAGGGGTTAAACCCCTTTCTGTTGCTTCGGCCGAAAGGGGTTTAACCCCTTCTCCCACCCCCAGTCTTTTCCTAAATTCCGCAGTCATCCCTTTCAACTCTTCATCGCTCATCTTTTCAAACCTTGGCTCTAAGCTATTTATTTCTTTAATAATCGGCTCCAAGGTTTTTACTATTTTTTCATTCGGATCCCCAAAAATTTTAGTTAAAATACTCATATTATAATTCGTATGTGCCCTATTTGTAGTAGGGCTCGCGAAGCGATAACATTAAAAAGCACGCATAAGCGTGATAATAAATTATAAACAGAATTATTATATAACTTTTCCTTAAAAAAAGCAATAAAAAGAAAAACCCGCTGGCTGTCCTAGCTAGCGGGTTTTATATTACTCTTCCTCTGTTCCTCCTTCTTGCCCACCGGGCTTATCAGCGGCCCAAAGATTTTTAACACTGTCCTGTACCACATCTTTAATACTGCCATTGTTGTGGACAGTTTCCCGCAACTTCATGAGTTTCGCGATAGTTCTGTCCAAACGCTCAAGAATAATTTCTTTGTCTTCACCCTTCCGATTGTAAAATAAACCGATGATTTTTTCAGGACCCCAGCCCAAGATGATATTTAGTCCGTCAAGAGCGCTGTTGACAGAATTTCTTAAAATTCTGTAATCATCTTTCGGGCTATGCTCTCTTTTTTTGGTAATAGAGCTTAATCTTTTCTTTTCTATCTGCCCCCTCACAAACTGCCTGGCAAAATTGGCTGACATACCCTCGTCTCCAATTTTTTTTCCAACTTTTCTGGCCAGATCAATCTGATCTCCCGGCTCATCCACTTTGGAAATCTCAACCCCAACCACAAAAGGCAATTCCTTTTTTCTAACCATCTCCTGAACATCAGAATCAAGAAAGGAAAAAGACAGATACTGGTAAACCCAAGTGGTTGATTTGCAAAATCCGGTCGCGACTTTTTTAATAACTTCTGCCCTTGGTATTTCTTGATTATTTTTTTTGGCCATAGATTCAATAATCGCAATTGATTTTTCCACAGCTCTGACAGTATCAATGTGTGTATGGCCTTCGCGACCAAAGTTGCAAATAGCGGACAAAAGAAACTTGTCGACCTTAAGATCTCTCACGATAATGGAGTAAAGATTTAATACTCCGACCTTTTGGCAAGAGCGCCATCTTCGTTCCCCGTCAAGAATTAATTTTTCATTGCCCATTATGAGAATGATTGCGGGAATCATTTGGCCATTTTCCAAAATACTATTGCCCAACTCCAGAAGGTCTTGATCAAAAAAAGTTTGTCGTGGTTGATCCGGATCAGGTACAAGTTCGTCCACTAGCAGGCTCGGAACATTTCCCTCCAGAATGGGGGAAATTATTTCTCTTCTGCCTGATGTTTCAACTTGCTGATTGCTTCTTGCCCTTTCGCCATTTTCCGAGTGAAATTTACATAAACCGGTAGAGGCATTAACCTCTCCTTTGGTTTCCATCCCAAGTCGGAGGCAGGAAATACACTTTCTCCATGGACATTCACAATTACCCTTAATACAGTACCCCTCGTTGTAGTAAATCATTAAGGATGTCTTCTCGCATTGCTCTTCATCTACATTTCTACCGGCATGACCACAAAAGAAAGTTTTAACTTCAACTTCCTCGGTTTTTCCAGTCTCTCCATCCCGAGGAGCGGAAGAAGGAGTTTCAACCCCAGCTCCTCCAGTTCCGTCAGCTTCAGTATCTGCCTGGGCTGCCGCGGCCACAGCTGCATCTATTTCCGCAGGCACAATCACTTCAGGCTCGTTGGTATTTTCGGCCTTATGAGTCCCGGGAATAGAAGTTGCAGCTTTAGCATCAGCTCCTCTGGCTTTTTGGGTCTTTTTCTTTCTCTTGGTTTCTTCAGTCTCCATATCCGCTCTTGCCGCTTCAGACGCGGTCCCATCAGCTTCCGCGAGCGCAATTATTTCAGCCTCAATTATGTCGGCGTCTGCTCCTTGAGCAAGATGAAATTGGCAGAGACCGCCTTTCGCCACTTTTCTCTTAAGTTTTGCCGCTCCTTGCAAAATACAAGCCGAGCATACTCTCCATGGAGAATCGCAACTAAGTTCCGCGCACCGCGCATTAGTTCGCGAAGCTCCGGAAAGTCTGCGGCAAGCTTGTTCATCAATCGGATGCCCGCCGCAAATCCCGCAGTTATGGCGCTCACCTGACTTTTTAGGATACCCTTTCGCTGGGCCAGATGATCTGCTTGCAGAAGCAACCTGCAATACAATTGCATTTCCGCTCGACATTTCAGCCCCCTTGGTTACCTTGTTATTCTATAATTCTTTTGTTAAGGTCCAATTATAAAAATGAACAAAATTTTTTAAAAAAAGAAGGGAGTTTTCCCCCTTTCTTTTTTATCTTAACTCTTATTTTCTTTTTTTGTCAATTCTTTTCTCCCGGTATTTTTTAATTATAATTTCTAAGTGATCTTTAACTTTATCAATCGCTTTAAATAATTCTTTTTCGGTTTTTTCTACTCGCAGCAATTCCCCCGGCACTTCTAAATTAACCTCGGCCCGGTAAATCTGGCCGCTTGCTTGCCCGCCGACGGACATTCCGACTTCTATGTCGCAATTTAAAACCTGGGTATCGCCTAAATATTTTTCCAGCATATCCATCTTTTCCTGGATAAAATTCTTTATCTCCGGCGTTAATTTAATCTTCGTCGCTTTAATTCGAATGTTCATAAAAATATAAAATATAAAATATAAAAAATAAAAAATTATTTATTTGAATTATTATTTTTCATGGTTATCAGGCTGGCGGCTAGGATATTGGCTATTTCTTTTGTTTCTTGGAGCAAAAACTTAGCCTCTAATATTAACCCCTGCGACAAAAAATTACTATCCAATAAAATGCCCAGCCAAAATTTTGATTCGTTAGCTGACTTTAAACTAATGTGAAAATAATTCTGAAAATCCTTTTTACTGCTAGCAGCTTCCGCTTCAAAATAGTTGGCTCCAATAGAAGTTCCGCTTCTAATTAACTGCTTTCTTAATTCATTAACAACAATATCATAGGGAATTTTACGTAAAAATCTTAATAACTTAATAATATACTTATATACTCTTATTTTAAATTTCTCTTTTTTGCTGCTTACCTCCCTCCTTTCCATATTTTATTTTTTATATTTTATATTTTATTTATCACCCGACTATTCTCTCCCAAAGCGCCTTAAAACTATCGCCAAACCTGGCGACGTCCCGGAAAGTTACAACCAAAACCAAAAGCATTAAGAGGGCAAAGCCGACATTATGGATCGCCGCTTCCAGTTCCCGCTTAACCGGCGCGCCCTTTATTTTTTCTATGATTAAAAACAGGACCCGGCCGCCGTCCAAAGCCGGAAAGGGCAAGAAATTAATAATCGCCAGATTGATGGAAAGAAGAGCGGTAAACTGAAAAATATAAATAAGTCCCATTTGCGCTACCTGACCGGTTAAAGCCGCGATGCCGATTGGCCCGGCTACGTCAACCGCTATTCCCTGCCCCACTACCAGTCCTTTTATTAGTTCATAAAAAGCCACGATTATCGCCCAAGTTAAAAAGACGGTTTGCTTTATCCCTTCTTCAATCGCCAGATACCAGGGGTATTTTACCAGTCCGGTGGCGGCGATAGCGATACCAATGCCCCCTTTGCCGGTTTCCTGTCTTATTTCCGGAATAACGTTAAATATCGTTTCTTCCTGGCCCCGTTTTATTTTATAAGCCAATTCTTTCCCGGCCTGTCCGGCGACAAAATCCTGTAATTCCTCTTCGGTGGCAAACTCTTTATCATTGATGGTTATGATAGTATCGCCGGCCAAAAGCCCGGCCGCGGCGGCCGGAGAATCCGGTAAAATCTGGGCTATCTGAATTTTTCTGTCAGAAACTTCGGCCCGAGAATCTATATTATCCAAGGCCTGGGGAAAGCCAATCATGAGCCCGAGAGAAATTAAAATCCCGGCTAAAATTACGTTCATGCCCACGCCGGCGGAAAGAATCGTTGCTCTTTGCCAGATCTTCCGGCTGGCAAAGCTGTCCGTCTCGTTTTCGTTTTCTCCGTTTTCACCCTTAATTTTTACAAAACCGCCTAAAGGAATCCAGTTTAAAGAATAAATAGTGCTCGCTTGCATTTCCTCTTCGCCCGGCCTAACTTCCGGTTCCTTACTGCCTCGGACAAATCGCCACTTTTTAAAAGAAACCAACTGGTCAACTTCCTGCTTGCTATCCGTAATCGTTTCTTTTATCACTTCTTGGCCATCGAAAGTTTTTAAATCGGAAACCTCCACTTTCACTTTTTCTTTTTCTGATAACTTAACTAATTTTTTCCCCTTTAAAAGCTGAACACCAAAAATTCTTGGCGGAAAACCAAAACCGAATTCTTCGGCCCGAACTCCGAACCGGCGCGCTAACCAAAAATGGCCCAGTTCATGGGCAAAAATTAAAAGGGAAAACACAACTAAAAAAGTAATTATGGTTAAAATCATAGGCTAATTTTAGATTTAAGATTTATGAATTAAGAATTATGAGCAACAAAAAATTTTAGTATTCCTAAATCTTAAATCTTAATTCTTAAATCTTTTTATACCGTCATTATCTCCTCCTCTTTCTTATCTCTTATATTTTTTAACTCTTCATTTTTCTTTCCCGCTTCTTCGTCCAGCTCTTTTATAAACCTGAATTTATCATCTTCACTGATTTCCTTGTCTTTCTCGCCTTTCTCTATCGCTTCTTTTATCTCCTCCCGGGTCTGCCTGATAGTAATACGGGATTTTTCCAGTTTTTCATTCAGTTTTTTCACTAATTCCCGCCTGTTTTCTTCAGTCATGGCCGGAACAGTTATTCTTATTTTATCGCCTTCGTTAACCGCTCCCACGCCTAAATTAGCCCCGACGATGGCCTTTTCAACATCTTTGGCTATGTTTTTATCCCAGGGGGAAATTACCAAACTTTTCGCGTCGCTTACGCTTATGTTAGCCAGCCCGTTAAGCGGCGTTTTTGCCCCATAAGCTTCCACCATAATTCCTTCCAAAATTGCCGGATTAGCCCGCCCGGTTCGCAAACTGGCAATATCTTTTTTAAAAAAATCAATCGCCTTAGCTAATTCTCCTTGTTTTTCTTGTAAATATTGATTCATAATAAAAAATTAAAAATATACTTATATAGTCTTATCTTAAACTCCCTTTTCTTATCGTTCGCTTCCCTCCTTTCCATATTTTATTTTTTATATTTTATTTTTCCACGCTTCTTGCCCCCAAATAAATAATATCCGTCTTATCCGGATTAATCAATAGTTTCCAGCCGGCCCGCGTGGTCGGCAGTTTCTTCGTCGCCCAGTTTATTCCGCCGTCAAGAGACCGGTAAAAAGTCGTGTTGGTGACATAATAAATCTCTTTGGAATTTTTCGGACTAACGGCAACGGAATTAATGGTCGCTTTCTTTTCCGGAGTTATTAGCTCAATTTTTTCCCAATTTTCCCCGTTATCGGCTGATTTTAACATTCCGTAATTCGTCGCCAAAAATATCAAGCCATTATCAGCCTGGGCAACAACTAAATCCTTAAAACTAAGGGCGTCTTTAAAATCCTTTAATTTTTCCTCAAGACTTACCCAATTAGCCCCATTGTCAGTTGAACGGAAAATTCCCTTTCTGGCGGTCGCGACAAAAATTAAACGGCTGTCAGCCGGGCTGATGGCGATTTC
>JAQTSG010000048.1 GCA_028711415.1 Patescibacteria group bacterium
ACGGTGAAGAGGTGGATATCAATATTATTCTCCAGAACGGAAAAATAAAATTTTACTCAATCGTGGATAACTATAAAACTGACGAACCCTACTTTGTTGAAACCCAATGGGCTATCCCCTCCCGCCTTCATAAAAACGACCAGCAGGCCTTGGTGGAAATGGCGGAAATGATTTTGGAAAGATTGGGCGTGCAGAACGGCTGCATTCATTTTGAAGCTAAAGTCACGAAAGACGGGCCGGTGCCGATAGAAGCGAACTTAAGAATGGGCGGAGACGAAACTTATTCTTTCACTAAAGAGGCCTGGCAGGTGGACTTAATTGAAGATATAGTAAAAATCGCTTTGGGCGTTTACATAGAAAAAGTAAAAAAGCCGGAAGTGCCTTATAAATACCTGATCAGTTACGATTTTATCCCCGAATATTCCGGCATTTTAGTTAAGCTTGACGTGGATGAAAATATCCGAAAGAATGAGCATCTGGAAGAATTGAATATTTTTAAAAAAATCGGCGACCCGATTTTAGTCCCGCCCGAAGGTTATGAGTATCTGGGCTGGGTAAGCGTTTCCGGAAATAACCCCTTGGACGCCGAAGACAATTTAAAAAATGTCCTTAAATACATAAAATACGAGGTGGTGAAATTCGACCCGGCTTCTTCAATCGGAAAAACTCTGCGCCGCAACCGCTTTTCTTCCGCCGCCATGAATAAAGACCTTTTAAAGAGTCTGGCTAAAATTGAAAGGATTAAAAGGTTTAAAGTGGAGGACCAGCGCAAACTCCATATCGGCGTGGCCTGTAATATCTATCAGGACGAACAGGCGGCCGTGGAAGCCGACCTTACTTCGGTCGGAAAGAATATAGAAAAAACTTTAAAAGATATAGGTTATAAAGTCACATTTTTCGATTTTAATAATTTGCCCAAAGCTTTTAATGACTTAAGGAAAAGCAATGTGGATTTAGTTTTTAATGTCTGCGAAAGGATTAATAATTCAAGCTTGCTGGAGCCGCATGTCGCCGCCATTTTAGACACCCTGCAAATCCCCTACACCGGCTCTAACCCTTTTACTCTGGGACTCTGCATAGATAAAATTCGGGTGAAAAAACTCCTAAATTACCACGGCATCCCGACGCCAAAATGGGATTACGCTTATAGTCTTGAAGATAAAATTAGCGATGACTTAAAATATCCTCTGATTATCAAGCCGGCCAATTCGGATAATTCCATCGGCATCACCAACGATTCGGTCGTCACGGATAAGGAAGGCCTGGAAAGGCAGATAAAAAAAGTAACCGAGGAAATGGATCAGCCGGCCTTGGTGGAAGAATATATTGAAGGCGACGAGTATGATATTTCCATTTTAGGCAGCGAGGAGGACGACTTGCGCGTCCTGCCTCTGTCGCGTTCCATTTTTGACAAAATGCCGGAGGGCTATTGGCATATTTACCCTTATGACGCTAAGTGGACGGACAATCCGGCTTACAAAAGCGGCGTGGGCATTATCGTGCAAAGGCCGGCCAAAAATATCCCCAAAAAACTGGAATCTTTAATTACGGAAATATCTCTTGATACTTATAACATCCTGGACTGCCACGATTATGGCCGGGTAGAAGCCCGGGTGGATAAAAACAATAACCCTTACGTCCTTGAATTAAACCCCAATCCTTCCATTAATATCGGCGACTGCGTGCCGGGCGCGGCTGAATTTATCGGTATGAATTACGCCGATTTCCTGGAAGAAATAATCAGGATGACCATCAGGCGCTATAAAAACCGGCCGCCGTATTATCACTTGCAGGGAAATTTCATGTAATTAATATAAACAAATAAAACAGTCCCGGAAATTCGGGATTGTTTTATATTTGACAGGATTCTAAGAATATAATAGAATACTTTATTGACGCCGTTAAACCTTTTTTCCTGTTTATCTTTTCTGTCCTTTCTTAAGCATCAACACTCTAAGCCATGGAGACAGCCATGTCCCAGTCTTTTGCAGTCGCCCCGGACAGCTCGGTTAAAACCCTGTTAGAAGATCCGGGGGTTCAGCCGATTCAACCCAGCATCTTCCTGGACAAAACCGCGAAAAACCGCCACTGTAGAACCCGTCATTTTTCTCATTTCGACGGGACGGACAAAGCCCTGATAACGCTCGTCAAACAAAATTTCAGCGAAGCTGTAGGGGGCAAATTTCCGGATACGTTGATAGTTCCCGTTCCGCCCGAAGGATTTTTCGTTATAGTTCCAAAAGCGGATTTTTCTTCCGACATTCCGAAACCGCCGGCCAATTCCGCCCGCGTCATTCTCTGGTCGCGGGAAAAAATGCAGGGAACAAAACCGGAGGAAAAATTTCCTCCGGGAGAATGGGGCATTGTCTCGATTGAAGCCACAGCTTAAAATCCTGACATAACTCCCATCGCCATTCAAAAAGCCGCCATTGAACTCTTAGTTCTCTATAGGCGGCTTTTCTTTTTCCTTAAATAAATTATTTTTTTCCGCCGGGGGCGGATCCGCCCTTGGCGAACACCCTTCCCCTCTCCACTGCAAAACTTTTTCTGTATTTAAAAGAAGACGGCGTGCGATAAGCCGGCCGGCCCGGACGGTTGCCGATTTTAGAATGGAGTTTCATCCCGTTAGAAATTTAAAAATTAAGAGTTCTTGCACCCGCAATTGTAAAAATCTATTTTAGAAATGGCTTTAATTAAAAGTTTCTTTACCTTATCGGCGTTTTCTTCCATTCTTTTCGTTATAATTTCCCAGGTAACCGGCTCTTCCCCCTCTCGCCAGCAGTCATAATCAGTTGACATCGCGATCGTCTGATAGCAGATGCCGGCTTCGCGGGCTAAAATTACCTCCGGCACGGTTGACATATTAACCGCGTCCGCTCCCCAATTACGGAATAAGCGCGATTCGGCTTTAGTGGAAAAACGCGGCCCCTCAATCGTAATCATTGTCCCTTTAGAGTGATAATTTAATTTTAGCTCTCCCGCCGCCTCTATAAGCAATTTCCGTAATTTCGGACAAAACGGCTCGGCCATAGACGTGTGGACTACTTTTTCCTCAAAAAAAGTCAGAGCCCGGTGTTTGGTATTATCTATAAATTGGTCTATAAAAATAAAATCTCCCGGCTTAATTTCTTCGCGCAAAGAGCCGCAGGCCGTGGTCGCTAAAATATGGCTGCAGCCCGCTTCCTTAAGCGCCCAAATATTGGCGCGGAAAGGAACCTTTGTCGGCATAATGGAATGGCCCTTGCCGTGGCGGGCAATAATAACCACTTCCGTCTCCCCTAATTTTCCAGATGTTAATTTAGAAGAAGGCTGGCCGAAACGAGTTTCAACTTCTATTTCCTCAAAATCATCCAGTAATTTCGGATCATCTAAACCCGAACCGCCGATTATCCCTATTTTAATTTTCCCTTTAGCCATAAGAAGAATTAGGAATTAGGAATTAGGGCGCTATATCTATTCCCTAATTCGCTTTCGCTATTCAATTCTTTCATTATCATAGTTAATTAAACAGTTAACCCGATAACCTTTTTTCTGTAATTTTTTAAAGCCGGGTAGAAATGACAGGTTAATTATGAAATCAATCCCGATTATTTCCCCACCCAGGCCTTCAACTAAATCCACGGCCGCGAGTATGGTCCCGCCGGTGGCCAGAAGGTCATCAACAATAATTACCCGCTCCCCTTCTTTTATGGTATCTTCATGCATCTCAATCGTGTCCGGGCCGTATTCTTTTTCATAGGTAGCAGCTTTGGTTTTATGAGGCAGTTTACCTTTTTTGCGGACAATAGAGATGCCGGCGCCAAGTTTATAAGCGACCGCGGCCGCCAATAAAAACCCTCTGGCGTCAATGCCGACGACTTTATCAATTTTCTTGTCAAGATAAAATTCGCTCAACTCGTCAATGATTTTTTTAAAAGCGGCTCCGTCTTCAAAAAGGGTTGTAATATCATAAAATAAAATCCCCTCTTTCGGAAAATTAGGAATTTTTCGGATTCTCTGATCAAGATAATTTCTATCCATAATTTTTATTTCTAAGAAACTTATAAATTCCGCCGGCAACGTCAATCGGGGCGTCTTCATAACCTAAAGAATCAGTATAAAACAATTTTATCTTCTGTTTTCTAAACCGCGCCTCTATCCGTTTATCCTTTAAAAGATTATGAATAACCAAACAGGCTATCTTTCTCGCCCCGCCGTCTTTTAAATGCTTAGCCGTATCAAGCAAAGTCCCGCCCGTACTGGTAATATCGTCAACAATGATAAAATCTTTGCCTAGGTCTTCCTTAGGGATCCGGCTATAACTTTCAACTTTTACTTTTTCCGGGGTTAACCTTTTTTTCTTTAGGATTATATAATTCTTTTTATTTATCATAGCCAACTTTTTCGCGTAACCGGAAAATCCTTTATCCGGCGAAACCAGTATGTAATTTTTATATCTTTTTCCGATAAATTCCGCCACAATATTTTCTAAATCAATACAGCCAATCTTTACTCCTTTTAAATATTTTTTAAGAATTTCCGGCTTACAATGCGGTTTTATAAAAAAAATCTGGCCGATATAGGGAGCGATTTTTTCCAAAAAACAACCGAGCTTATCTACTTCATATTCCATTCTTAAAGGCAGGGAACGGGCATACGGCAGGTAAGAAAGAATCAAGCCGGTTTGTTTTTTATCATTTAGATAATAAAGCAGGGAAAGCAAATTAATAATTTCCGCGTCAAAATTATCTTCGGAAGAAAATTGCCAATAAATTATTTTTTTAACATTCCGCGTTTCACCTGACAACTTTAAAGCTACCTCTCCGTCAGGGTAAACTTTTTTCTCCAATAGGACAAAGGAAAATCTTAATTTTTTAGCCAATCTCTTCCCCTTAGTTGTATTACTAATTAAAAGCATAAACACAATTTAACCATCTTTAATTATACCCGCCTTATTTCCCTTTGTAAATCCGCAAGCTATTAGTAATAACGGAAATGCTGGAAAAGCTCATAGCCGCGGCCGCGATCATGGGATTAACTAACCCGGCAATGGCTAAGGGTATGGCCGCGGTATTGTAGAAAAACGCCCAGAACAAATTCTGCTTTATTACTTTAAAAGTCTTTTTTGCCAGTTTTATGGCTTCCACGACTTTTAACGGGTCATTTTTCATAATAATAATATTGCCTGATTCTTTGGCAATATCCGTGCCCGACCCCATCGCTATGCCTAAATCAGATTGGACTAAGGAAGGCGCGTCATTAATGCCGTCGCCGACAAACACCACTTTTTTGCCTTTCGCCTGCATCTTTTTCACTTCGGTCTGCTTTTCGGCGGGCGAAACCTCGGCTAAATAATTATCTACGCCTATTTTCCCCGCCACGACCCGGGCCGTGTCTTTATTGTCGCCGCTTATCATAACGGATTCCAGGCCCATTTTTTTAATCTCGGTAATGGTTTCCTGGGCGCTTGGTTTAATTTCATCAGCGATTAGAAACGCGCCTATCACTTTCCCGTCATGTCCGGAAAAAATTATAGTTCCGCCGGAACTTTTGTATTCTTCCAAAATTTTATCAAGCCAGCCGGTATTTACTCCCTTTCCAATAAATAATTTACGATTGCCCAAGAGCAGCTCTTTTCCGTGCTCCCGGCAAATTCCGGCTACTCCTTCCCCGGGCAATTCTTTAAAGTTTGCCAATTCCGCCAAAGAAATATTCTTCTCTTTCGCCAATTCCGCTACCGCCCTTGATAAGGGATGCTCTGAACCGACGGCTAAAGAAGCGGCGATTTTTAAAACTTTTTCTTCTCCTGAATTATATCCTTCATTTACTAAAATTTTTTCCACTTTTGGTTCGCCCTTGGTTAAAGTGCCGGTTTTGTCAAAAATAATCGTGTCTATATTTTTAGCTTTCTCAAAGCGTTCGCCGTTCTTAATTAAAATTCCTCTTCGGGCGCCCACTCCGGTCCCGACCATTACCGCGACGGGCGTGGCAATGCCTAAAGCGCAGGGGCAGGCAATTATTAAAACCGCCACGGCATTAATTAAGCCAAGAGAAAAATTACCGGTCAGGAAATACCAGCCCAAAAAAGTAAAAACGGCGATAACTATTACGACGGGCACAAAAATACCGGCTATTTTATCAGCTAATTTCTGAATTGGCGCTTTAAAAGTCTGCGCTTCTTCCACGGTTTTTATAATCTGGGCTAAGACGGTATTTTCTCCCACTTGCGTTACCTTTATTTTTATTACCCCGTTCTGATTTATAGTCGCCCCGAAAACCTTATCGCCTTTAGCCTTAGAGACCGGCAGACTTTCGCCCGTAAGCATCGCTTCATTAACGTCTGACTGGCCGCTAACAACAATCCCGTCTAAAGGAATTTTTTCGCTTGGCTTAACTAAAAGGATATCGCCAATTTTTATTTCCTCAATATTCATTTCCATTTCCCGGCCATTGGCATCAATCATCCTCGCTTTTTTAACGCCCAATTCCATTAACTTTTTCATGGCTTCCGAAGCCCGTCCCTTGGTTTTGGCTTCAAAATACTTGCCTAATAAAATTAAGGCGGTAATGACGGCCGCGCTTTCAAAGTATAAATCCTTTCCAGAAAATAAGGCCCATAAACTATAAAAGAAAGCCACCGCTGTTCCTAAAGATATAAGCGTATCCATATTGGCCTGTCGTCTTTTCGCCTGCTTCAATGCCATTTTATGAAATTGCCAGCCGAAGACAAAAACTACTAAAAAAGTAAAAATAATCTGAACCCAGCCCGTGACCGAAATGCTAAAAAACTCTTTTTCTATTTCCCAAGGCCAAATCATTCTTATAGCTACTGGCAAAGTTAAAATTATCGCGGCCATAACTTTTGTCTTTAACTTTTTTTCCTCTCCATTGTGTTCATGTCCCTGTTGTTCTCCCTGCCCATGGCCTTGGTGATCATCTTCTTCAATCTGATAACCGGTGCTGATAATAATTTTCTTTATCTCATCTAAACTTATTATATTTTCATCGTATTCAATATTGGCTTTTTCCGTGGCAAAATTAAGATTAACTGAAATTACGCCCGTTTGCTTCTCTAGCCGCTTGGTGATATTAACCGCGCAGCTGGCGCAGTCCATGCCTTTTATTTTTAAAATTATTTTTTTCATAAATTTATATGTAAATTATTTTATTCTAAATCTTTCTTTTTTTCTTTGAATTCTTCTTTGTCAATCTCACCCTTGGCATATCTCTCCTTTAGAATATCCAGAGCAGATTTATTCTCTTTTTTTATTCCTTCCTGGCTGGCCAGCCAGCGAATCAGGGCAATAATACCCCAAAAAATAAGAGCCCAAAAGAAAAGCATAAAAATCCAGCCAAAACCAAAACCTCCCCAGCCGCCCATCATGCCCATCGTATAGTTATTCCAGGCGAAATTATCAGAATCGGGATAAGCATAAGCAATATTAATAAAATTAAGGAAAGAAGAAACCACCAGGGTAATTATAAGTAATTTTTTTCCGCCAGAGATTGTCGCGCCGGCCGATCGGTAAGACTCTGACCGAGGTCCGCCTTTGGCGGACATGTTATTTGATTTATTCATATATTTTAATTACTTGTTAAAATTTAGCCATAAATTTTCTCAAGGTATTTATTCCCCTCTCTGGCATCCTTTTCTAATCGCTTGCCATAAATTCTAGATAAGGCCGAATTCCACTCCTCGGGTTCAACAAAAAAATCGCAAACCGGATAGTGAATTTCATCTTCTCTCAAGCGGTGTTTCTCTAAAGCGCGATGAAGATGGCGGCTGGCGGCTTTGATTTCTCTGATATCGCGGCCAAGCCCCGCTTCCTCCACCATAGCCAGCAATTTTATAATATTGCGGTGATCGCGTTTCGCCATCGCCAGCAGACCGGGGTTTATCCCCATGTTAATATGGCTGTTTAAGAGAGGAAAAAGAAAATTATCCTCAAGCTCAATATGCAATAAAAGATGCCGTTTAAACCGCTTGAGCAGTTCAGACGAACTTTCCGGATTATTTTCTTCACCTAAAAATCCGACCCATAGCTTATCAAGATAAGCATGGTCGGCATCCATAAAATTTGAAACAAGGCCCTCCATATTTTTTATATTAATAAATTAATCTATCACCTTAATTAACCCGCGTGGCACGCCCATAGCGCAAGTAATCAGATAATCCCCTGTTTGGCTCGGAGTAAAGGCCATTGCAATACTGCTACCGGCCTTAAGTTCCTCCGCCGTATCATAGAGATCGGGAATCATAATGGAGCCCATACAGCCACGGCCATCTTCTTTAA
>JAQTSG010000007.1 GCA_028711415.1 Patescibacteria group bacterium
AAAGCTAATCCAGCCGATATTTTCGCTCCAGGCATAACCGGAAATATTCCCTGTCGCCGGGTCAACCGCAACTCCATAATCAACCGTAAGGCAGGAATTATCATTAGAGCAACTAAAACTAATCCAGCCGATATTTTCGCTCCAGGCATAACCGGTAACGTTATTATCGCTGGCCGCCCGGGCTATTTTTTCGCTGCCTTTAAATTCAAAAAAAGTAATTAAAACCGCTAAACTAATGCCGAGTATTAACATAACCGCCAAGATCAACCAGGTTTTTAATCTTAAATAATCTTTCATGATGTTTATATTTTTATAGCTTATTTGCAGCAAAGTACCGCCGTGCCGAAAGAAAGTGAACTCCAATCATAAACCCAGCCCCCCGATGGTGACATATGCTGGCCCGCTGGGCAGCTAACGCCTGCCGGCCGAAAGGTAAGCGGCTGATAATCACTTGCGTCATGTTGACATGCACCAAAGCTTCCGAGCGAAGCCGCCTGCGTAAAACCAGCAACGGAGCAAACCCCGGTATAAGAAATATAACAACCTCCACTCCCGCCTCCGATTGCGTCTACCTTTGTATTCAATCCCAAAAACTCGGACTGGAGCATATTAGCAAGCTCATTCCAATTTGATTCGGCTAATTGTCCGGAACCGCCTGTTCTGGCAGTATCCCAGGTAGCGTAAACATAGGTCGCGCCAACCGCCAAAAAGACACCTAAAACTAAATAAAGCAAGCGGGAAGAAATAAATTTTAAGGTTTTTTTAAAAATGTTTTTCATAAAATTAAAATTAATTTATAAAATATGATTTAGGGACTTAGTCGCCTCCGTGGCGACTAAGTCCCTAAACTTAAAATTATTCTAACAAATATTTCTTCATTTCTTCTTTCCCTTGGCTTGATTCTTTTATTATAGTATCCACCAAATCTTTATATTCGTCTTTATTTTCAAATTGCGATAAAATTATCTCTTTATTACAAAGTGTCCCTCCCCTCTTTCCCATATAATCTAAATAACTTGCCCAAATCCAGTTTTCGGCTCTAGCGATTTTATGGATTTCCGCGTTACCGTTGATATAGCCGGAAAGCCAGAGAAAATAAGAGTCGGATTTAATGTGGATTGCCTTAAAAGTATTTTCAAATAATGACCCACTCCGTTTATATTCAATATTAAAATAACAGGTGTAACCTCCGGCTAGCTTCTTCATAAATTCAGAGATTCCCTTATTTAATACTTGCCTTAAAATGAAATGGTAGTGATTAGGATTTAAACAATAACATATAAATTCCACCAAGGGTTTTCGTAGGGGTTTAGCCCCTCTTAAAGGGGCTAAACTCCTTAGAGTTCCACTTTGATTTTTTAATTTTTTCTTTATATACAAACTCCCAATCGGCTCTAAATCATTAAATTCCCGCATACTCCGCAAAAATCTTATGTAATCTTTTTCGTCTAAAAACACCTCTCGCTTGTCCACTCCTCGGTTATAGATATGGTAAAATTCTCCGGTTTGGAATTCAAATTTACGCATTTTTAATCTGGTCTATCTGCCAATAGCCTTCACTATTTTCAAGATCAAAAATTAGTTTAAAGATAAGGAAGAAAGACTATCAACCCGACTATTAACGCGATAATTGAAGCAAGCATTACGGCCGCCGCCATTATGTCTTTTATTTCTTTCACATAGTTGTCCAATCTCGGCTTTAAAACATCGGTTATCCGTTCAATCGCGCTATTTATTATTTCCATTAAAACCACCAGCCCGATAATCAAAATTAAAATCGCCCATTCCCAATTTTTAATTTTAAAATACCAGCCCAAGATTATGGCTGCCAAACCGGCGATACTCTGAATTTGTAAATTCTGCTCCTCCCGCAGGGTCTTTCCTAAACCCCGGAAAGCGTAAGTAAAACTTTTATATAACCGCCTAATTCTTATCATAAAAATTATTCCACGTTTTTAATTCTTAAATCTCTTTATAAACTCATTCCCTAATTTTTCCATCTCTCTTCTGCCTTCCTCCGTTCTGTCATCATAACCTATCAGGTGCAGAAGGCCATGCACCAAAATAAATAGCAACTCATCTTTTAGTTTGTTATTAAACTTTTTCGCCTGCCCGCCGAATTGGCGGGCCTGTCTTTTAATCTGGCTATAATCAATTATTATCTCGCCTAAAAATTTTTCTTCGCCAATAAAAGAAAGGATGTCCGTCACGCGGTCAATCTCGCGATATTTTTTATTTAATTCCTTAATTCTTTTATCTCCGACAAAAGCGATAGAAAGGTTATAATTATTTTTTTTATATGCCCGTAAAAATTTCTCTGCCGCCTTTTTTACCAAGGATAAATTAATCTTATTGTTGGTCCTATTATTTATTTCAACAGACATAAAATTTTATTTCCCAAAAATCATAAATATCCCAATAATCCTAAAAATCTTAAAAATCTCAAGAATTCCACTTTGTCTTTATTCCCCGATTACTAAACTTTTAACCATCATGGCAAAAATATTTTTATAACCCATAATCTCACTCGGACCGGTGTTATATGACAGGACAAAAAGGTAGCTGCGGTTATCGTCAGTTAAATAAATAATTGAACCATCCTCATTTCTTATGCCTGACCAGCCGTTGCCGCTTATTTCCCGCTCCGGTTCCGTAATTTCCGCCGCGAATTGCTCCTCGTACCAGTCTTTAATAGATTGCCCATCGGCATTTGGTTGAACAACTATCTGGACAAACTGATTGTCTTCTGACTTAAACATAACTGAATCATCTCCGCCGACGGAAGTTCTCGTCCAATTTACAGGATAAAGCACCTTATAACCGAAGGTTCCGTTTACATACTCACCTACCCCGGGGTTATCGGCTATTTTGCCGCTTCCAACCGGATCGTATGAATTTGTTATTTCCGTATAATCCGAGTAAGTATCTCCGTCGCTATCAACATTCCCATCATTGGTGCCCAACAAAGTTTCTTCTTTGTTGGTTAAACCATCGCCATCCCCGTCTTCCAAAGAAATTCCTTCAGCCGGCGTGGAAGTAGCTAATAGTTCTTCCTCACCCGAAACGGTGGAAGTAGCAGCTTCCTCTAAATCACCTAAATAATCCTCTAAAGTAGCGACTGGCGAGACTTCTTCCTCGCCGACATCTGCCGGCGTTTCGGCCTCGGATCCAGATTCCGGATTATACAATTCTTTTTCCGAAAGCGGCGCCTGCTCTTCTTCTGGAGCTTTGAAAATAAAAAAATAAAGCAAAAAGGCGACAATGATTATAAATAAAACCCCGCCGACCATCACGAAAATTCCGACTCTCCTGGCTTTATCCGTCTTTAAATTATCCTGTCTGAATTTTTCCGGCATAGTATGAATAACGATTTCTTCTCCGATCCTTTTTTCCATTTTTTCTTTTTCTCCGTTTTCTTGAGAACTTTTACTTTCTTCGCTCCTATCTTCTTTTTGTTTTTTAAATAAATTGAACATACTTCTTTTACAAACTATTTTATTAGTTTATTAGTTTATTATTTAATTTATTTCATACAACCTGCCTTCGCCGACCGGACTATAACCATTTTTAACTTCATCTCCGTCTAAGTATCCGTCGCCATCCGTATCGGAAACTAAAGGATCGGTTTTGTAAACTTTTACCTCCTCCCGGTCAAACAAGCCGTCGCTATCACTATCAGTATTATTAATGTTAGTTCCGAGGGTTTCCTCTTCCTCATCGGTTAAGCCGTCCTGATCACTATCAACCGGTTCAGGCACTTCCGGAGGAAAAAACATGCTCTCGCTTGGAGAAGGCGATTCTTCGTCTGCCTGCTCCGGCATCGGAGTTTGGTCTTCTTCAGGAATTTCCGAAACTTCTTCCTCGCTTCCCAAACTTTCTTCCTGTTTCTCGCTGCCGCCGGTTTCCTTATTTAAAGAAGGATTGACCCTTTTTAATAACCAAAAAATACCAAAAACAACCAAAGCTACCACTATAACCAGTATAACAAAAACAAAAATTTTTTTCACCTTTTCCTTTTTTTCTTCTCCGTTTCCTCCTCCGGCCATGGCCGTAATAGAAGGGGAAGGCGAAGCTGGAACAGCCGGCGCCGTCGGCCTTAAAATATCCGGTTTGACCGTTGTTTCGGCGCCGGAAAAAATGTCTTCCACTTTATTGGTTTTTTGCTCTAAATTGTCAAACATATTACTCAAAATTTTTAAAAATAAAATAATAAAATAATATAAAAACTGGCTTGCTTTTTTATGTTATTCAATTATTTTGTTATTTTATTTTTATATTATTTAGTTATTTCCCCGCCACATTATTTTATTTATTATAGGCGCGATCTCGCCTCGGCGGTGATGTTATTTTAATTTTATTCCAATTTTCCCTCGCCAACCGGACTATATCCTTTTTTCACTTCATCCCCGTCTAAGTAGCCGTCGCCGTCCGTATCGTCCTCTTTCGGGTCAGTTCCATATACTTTTAATTCTTCTATGTCGGTTAGGCCATCATTGTCGCTGTCAGTTTCTTCAGTAATCGCCGGCGTCGGCTCAAAAGCGCCTTCCGGCAGATAAATTCTCGGCAAAGGTCCGACCGAATTTTCTCCGCCTTCTGTCATTTCTATCGGTACTGGTTCCTTAGTTTCCACTCCATATCGCGCCTTTTCTTCGTCGGTCATAAAATGGACACGATTTTCCGAAATAATATTATGTTGTTCTTTTTCCTCTAAAGTTAAAATCGACACCTCCGCCTTATCGCTTATGCCAAAAAGTTGTTTTTCTTCATCGGATAAAACCAAACCGCTTTTCGTTTCCTGATCCTTATCTTCTGGCTGGTTAAGACCGGAAATAATTTTTTCCCCGGCCCCTCTATTTTTAACCATAAAAATCCCGCCGCTTATTAAAATAAGCGCGAACAATATCCCGATAATAATTATTGACTTTTTTTTGTCCATATAGTTATGGCGCGTTATCTTGATAAGTATCTCTGTCCGTTATTCTACCCCCTTGATCCATATCAAAAACATACCAAAAACAATTGCCCGTACGGGCGGAAGTATATTCTTTAACTTTTACGCCGCCGGAATTGTAAATTTCAATTTTCGCCCCGTTAAAGCTGGCGTTGTCGCAATTATATTGGCTGGAAAAATCATGAATAAAATATTTATATGTCTGTCCGGCATTCAAAGTCTCTATCCTTATATTTTCCGGCCCCTGGCCGTCCCTATCATCTCTGTCCAAGGAAACGCCGTTTTCTTCTTTATTCAGAAAAGATATATGCGTCCCGCCGAATCTTAAATGAGAGTCTAAGTCGGCTGGCGAACTTCCCCAGGTTAACTGGAATCTGGCCGCCCCCTGCAATCCGGCTCCGGCCAGATTAAAATTAAATTCTCTATCTTTATCTAAAGTGAAAACTCCCGAATTGCCATTGGTATATCCGGTTCTTGAAACAATAATATTATAATTATCTGAAGCCGGCACGTCTGCCAATAAATAATTGCCATCCGCGCCGGTAATAGCAGATTTTATAACATTGCCGCTTTCATCTCTTGCTTCCACTGTTGCTCCGGCCAAAGGAGAAGCGGTCATATAATCCTTTACGTTGCCGGTTATTTTAAAAGTATAAACACATTGACTATTATCAAACTTGCAAGTGCTGCTGCAACCCAGAGTTCCGCCGGTAAACTGGCTTGGATAAGCGGTTTTACAGTCTTTGCCGGCTCGGTCGCTTCCGTCGCATTCTTCGCTTCCTCTTTCTCCGTTTATCGCCTGCCAAACTCCGTCTCCGCAATAAGTATTAACGGCTAAAACAAAACTTTCTTCTCTGCTTTCGGCGTTATATTGGTCTTTAGCTTTAACTTTTACGGTATAACTGCCGGCAACCGTCGGCGTGCCGGAAATCGCGCCGGTTGAAGTATCGCCGGTTATTCCGGCGGGTAATCCGCTAAAAATATAGGAAATATTGTGCCCATCCGGATCAGTAGCGGCAAGAGAACAACTATAAGAATTATTTATTCTCACCGCGGTATTACAAGTTAATGGTTTAACAACCACCGGCTTATGATTAATCACTTTAAAATTAAAAGATTGAGAGGGAGAAGAAACGCCGGTTGAATTAACGGCACTTATCGAAATAACATAATTGTTATACATATTATCTCCGCCGTCTTCGGTAAGGGAAAAAGTATTGCCGACTAAGCTCTGGACGCGACAGTCATGGCCGTTAGTGACATTACAACTTATTAAGGAAGGGTTAAAGCTAAAAGCCAAAGGATAATTTCCGGTTGGGTCAGTGGCGTAAATCATAAAATCCAGAGTCTTGCCGATAATTATCTCTTTGTCAGCTATGGGATTAACAACCGGTCCGGTTGAACTAATATTTATAACGCAGGTTTTTGTCGTTTGTCCTCCGGTTTTTCCGTCATTAACCGTCACGGAAAAATTATAATTGCCATTATTCCCGGCGGTGCCAGAAATTTCCTTCTGGTTAGAATTAGCTGTATTTCCTAAAGCGGGATTAAGCCAAGATGCGCCGGCAGTATTTAATGTCCAGGTAAGATTATCCCTGTCAGGGTCATTCGCGCTCACATATCCTTTAAATGCCTTATTGGGAAAACCAGCTAAACTGCCGCAAGTAATTATCGGGGCTCGGTTTCCGGCCGTTCCGCTATGCTCGACAGCGGCGCTTTCAGCGCAAGCCCCTGCTTCTAAAGTCGTTATTAATCCGGATTCCATAACCGCGCAAATATGATAACTTGAGCCGTCAGCCACGGCCGTGTAAACAAAAACATTACTGCCAGCTGGTAAATTAAGTTCGTCGTTAGCCGGCGTCGGATCGGCAAATGATTTATCCGCTTCTTTCCAGCAGGTGGTAGAGTCGTAACCCGAACAGGCGCCTAACTTATTTATCGGGTCAGTCGGCAAACCCAGGCCTAATTCTTTAGCGAGTGTCTGCTGCCAGCTTGGCCAGGTGGAAATGGTTTTACCCGCTAAGTAAGTGCCGGCGGCCAGCTTCGGGTAGTAGCCCCTGGTCTTTTTATAATTTTCCGCCGCCATTTTTATTTCCGCCAGTCTTGATAATCTCCTGGTATCTCTGGTAATTTCCGCTTTCCGGCTCCGGCAATATTCGCTTTGAGGGCAATCAGCATCAATTAAGCAGACTATCCCTTCTGTCTGACTGCATTGCCCGTCTTCAGCGATATTAGCATTAAATTTCCAATGGGAAATAATCTGTTCCAAAATGCTTTTAGTCGCGGCTTCCGCTTCCTGATTATAGGAGATGAGATAAATATTGGTGTAAAGGTTTCCGCCTTCCACATTCGCGGCGTTAACGTAAACTGTGCGGCCTTCACGTAGGGCTTCATAACCATCAATCGTTAAACTTTGCGGCGAACCGGTAAAACCCTGTTCGCTGTACCAGCGGGAAATGCCTAAATGGTTAGGATTAGGAATAACCCTAATGGCAATGGCGTCTGCGCTATTTGTCTCTCCCGACTGCGCCAAGACATAAGGAGATTTAGTGTCTTTAAAAACGCCAAAGGCAAAAAAACTGAAAATAACAATACCCAGTAAAATAGTTAAAGTCTTGCTTATTTTTAGTTTATTTCTTAAAAACATCAACATAATTATTTTAAAATTATGGCGTTACCGCCCTGGGCGTTGCTGACACCTCATTTGAATACGCGCTCTCTGAACCATCGGCATTAACGGATTTAACCGCGAAATAATAAGTTGTCCCATTAACTAAACTGCCAACAAATGAATGACTTGTTCCGTCTTCAGTAATGGAAGTACTATAAGAACCAGAGGCTTCCCCGCGATAAACTTTATAACCCGCCGCCCCCGCCGCCGCCTCCCAGGTTAAGTCAATCTGCATATCGCCGGCCCTGGCGGAAAGATTAGCGGGCGCGGTAAAAGGAATAGCCGAATCAATAGCCTTCTCACTCGCGTTATTCTCCGCGTCATAAGCCACCAAACCAAAACAATATTCTACACCGTTACTTAGATTAAGAATGGTTGCCGGACTATCCTTTGCCGCTTGCGAACTACCAAAATTTGTTTCCGCGCCGCAATCCGAAGTTGCTTTATAATAAACCCTAAAATTAACCGCTTCGCCGCTCGCGTCAACCCAGTTTATAATCGCTCGCCTATTCCCCGGCGCTATTGAAGTTATAACCGGAGCCTCTAACGCTTCCGTATCTCTCGGGGTAGCCGAAACTTCATTGGAATAACCGCTTACTGCTCCGCTCGCGTACTCGGCAACAATAGAAAAATAGTAAGTCTGGTTATTATTTAAATTATCAACCGTGAAAGAAGTCGCCATGCCCGCATCTATATTTTCCGCGTATCGCCCACTGTTAGTTCCGTAATAAACTATATAGCCAGCCAACTCCTCATCCGCCGGCGCTAAAATCGGCGACCAGCTTAAACTCACTATTCCGCCTTCAATTGGGATACCAACTACATTTAAATTAACTTCAGAAACATCAGGCAGAGTTTCCCTGAAAAAATAAGCTTCTTTTAAAATCCCCTGGATGTTGGATTTTCCTCTAATAATCGTATCCTCGGATAAAATCGCCGGCAAATCATCAACCGAACCGACCGCCCCCTTATCACGGCAGTAATAAAATTCATAATTGGTATTAGCGCACTCGCCGGTGTTGGATAAGCAACTCATCCCTTGCGAAGAATCTTTCCAGGTTTCCCAGGTGCCGTCGGCTTTAATCGGCGGCCAGGGATTCTCGCACAAAAATACATATACTTCCGCCTGACCGGTTTTAGTTTGCCCGACAGTGCTTGTCTTTGAAACCGTATCTTCGGTGATAGTAGCGATTGCTTTTATAAATGTTTTCCCGTCTTTCACGTTTTTCGCCGTTACTGCCTGAATGGGATTGTTAGAATTACTGGTTTCGGCAACTCGGCTATTAACAGAACTCCAATCCCATTCCCAATTATAACTGCCGGGTATAGCCGTTATAACCTGTCCGTTAGCCGAACGTGGCTCGGCTTGGAAAGACTGGGGTTCTCCGGCAGTTTTAAATAAATAACTCGCCGGATTAATCGTTATGTTATCCAACTGGCAGACATTATTGCCGGTGGTAAATGACCAAATTTTTGCTCGGGTAAAGGTTTGGCCGCCAAAAGTGGCTGTATCCGGACCGTTCATCCCGATTTTTTGAGCAGAAAGAACTCCCTTATCGCTATTAAGATCCTCATCTCCTTTTATTACTACATAATAAGTCCGATTCTTATCTAAGATTTTATTAAGACTAAAAGTTAAATCGGTTTTTCCGTCCGCTTTATTAATCCCGCTCACGATGCCGGTAAGAGCGCAATAATTATGATTTGGGTCGGGCGGGCCGGCCAAAACTTTTCCGCCAAATAATGGTCGCGCCGCCTTAGCTAAAATTGAAGAAATTTTTTGATAAAAATTAGCAGCCACATTTCTTTTTTTATTGATCACTTCGCCCAAAGCTAAATACTGGGTGCCGGCCGGACAAACACTATTTTCATAATCTCCTGCCACAATTACATTGCCGGGAAAACTCGCGATATCCATTTTCTCATTAAAAGTGGCGGAAATTAGAGAGTTAAGGCAAACGCCAGCGGTATTATCAGCCGGATAAGTAACCGAAATTTCCGGCCTTTCCCGGCAACAGGTATCAGAAGCGCAGCCAACCCTATCCACCGAGCCGCAGTCCTGGTCTTCTTCGCAACCGCAATAAAGTCCGCGACTAGCGCCATCGCAAGGCGATTTATCCGCTACGCATTGCAAACCGTTAGTATTGATTTGTGGTATGGTTGGATCGCAGCAGCAGGTACCGCAAGTGTCAGTTTCCGTATTGCGGCAGCTATAATCCGCACCGCAATTAAAAGCGGAGTTGCAAACTAATTGCGGGGCGGTCGTCGCCACGCATCTTTCACCCGGCCGGCTGGCTATCGGGCATTTACCTCCGACGCAGGCAGTTATTCCCGAAACGCAACATTCACCGCCGCAGGTAACTCGCGGGGCGGAGCAAACTACATTTTCACAACTCCCTGTCTTGGTGTCTAAACAATTAGAACCAGGATTGCAACAGGAAGAGCCACAAACTGTTTGATCCCCGCTGCATTGGCTTATTGGGCATCGTCCTCCAACACAGGCGGTTACTCCGACCGCGCAACAATTATCGCCGCAGGTAATTCGCGGACTGGCACAATTAATATTAGCGCAAGTGCTGGAAGCGGGATTTAAACAATTAACGCCGGAATTACAGCAGGAAGAACCGCAAACTATTTGGCCCGGAGCGCAATTACCGCTAAAGCTGCCGGTAGAAAATTCCCATTCATAAACCGAGCTGACAACACGAACATAGCATTCTTCTTTACTGGCTTTGCAGCGGCCGGCTTCGCTGCTATTTGCCGGACAGCAGACCTGACTGCCGCAGTCAGTATCTTTAGCACAACTGCCAACTTTAAAATTTAAGCCGTTGCCAGCCAGCCCATTTTGCGCAATTTTCACCGGGCCGGTTATCGCTTGCTGATGAACCGTGGTTGTTATCTTTTGGGCTTCATCTTCATCTCCCCAAAAACTTATCGCCGCTCCGGCCTGGTCTTTATTCGAACTAAATCTTACTAAGCCGGTCGCCTGGTCGCCGAAATTTTCCCCCCATAAATTTATGGGCGTATTATTCGGTCCCATTGTCGGGTCAATTTTACATAAACTCGGAACCGGAGGTAAACCATTATTAACTTTAAAAAGACTTTCGGAATTTATTGTCTGGCCACTTATTTCCATACTTATCGTATAATCTCCATTAGCCATTCCCTCCGGCACTTTCACGATAATTTGATTATCACTCCAGACGGTTTCCGCGCAAATTTCCGGGAATTGGTAATTGGCTTCCATTTGGGTTGCCGCCTTAAAATAAACATGGTTTGTCGCCCCTCTTATCCGGCCAAAGCCACGGCCGTAAATCGTCACATATTGCCCGCCCGGACCGCCGGTTGGTTCAAAAGAAGTAATGGCCGGACCAATATAAGGTTCCTTGTTTTTTGTAAATTCCAAATAATTGCTGGCAATACCCTTGTTTAAAACAAAAGTGGTGGTTTCCCCGGTCTGGATATTAGGCACTTTAGCCGCGCCCTGCTTATCAGTATTAAAAACGGAGCCTTGGGCTATGACCCTATCTTCTTCGTCGCCATAAAAAGCTGTTCCGCCGGACAGGCCAAGGCCATAATAAGTAACGCTGTTATCCATTATTCCTTCGGCCGGAGTTATTTTGCAAAGTCCGGGACGAACAATATCATTAACCACAAAATCATCAAGATTAGGGCCCCGGTCATTATCCGTAGTATCTGAACGTGAATCCGCGGCCACGACTCTTATCGGGCCAGTCATCGCTCCTTCTGGCACGATGACAATTATCTGGTTATCCTTCCAGTTGTTATCGCAATTTGGATTATTGCTATTAGGAAAACTAGCCGGTACAGTCGGCGTGCCGGTCGGATCGGCAAAATATACCTGGCCAGGGGTAGATGTGCCAAAATATCTCCCGCTGATAGTGACTAAACTTCCGGCCGCTCCGTCAGCCGGACTAACCCGCTCAATTACCGGCGCGCCCAGGCAGGTACAAGTTCCAGTGTCGCAAGCTAAATAAGCCGAACATAAATTATTATCCGCCTCGCAGGTATCCGGCCCGGCCATACTGTCGCAGGACTCGCCGAATCCCCCGCCGGCTTGGCAGGCGCAACTATCGGTTTCACAATAAAAACCTTCGGGGCATAGAGTTGCGTCGGCGTCGCAAACTCCGCCGGCCGTCTGGTCGCAGGAAATTACTTCATCGCCATCACCATCGCCGGGTGTAATTCCCGGCCCTCCCGGTCCGCCTCCGCCAGGTTCTTCGGTTCCGGCTCCGGGCCCGGTGGCTATAAGAAGCCGATTTAAAACAAAACTGGCAATGGCGAAAGCGGATAAAATTATAATTAAACCAATAACCGCGCCGGTCAAAATCTTTTTTGCCTTCTCAATTTTATCCTCCTCGCCAGCCGCGGTCATATAGAGCCAGCCGGCGTAAATAATCAGGCCAACCGCGATAATTCCTAAAAATCCTAAAGCGATTCTGATTACATTGGCCGCTATTACTCTTGGATCTTCGCTACTTAGCCCTATCTGCTCACCGTATTCCAACCCGACATCAGCGCCTTGCGCCAAAGCAAAATTAGCTACCGCAAAACCGGCCATAATTAGAAGCACTATCACTATTAAATTTTTCCTAAATTTAAATACCATTCTTAGAATTCCTAATTTCTAATTTAAACGTAATTAACGCAATTTCATAATCGGCTATTCGGCAGAATCCGACCTCCGGTCGAGATTCTGCCGCACACAAAATTTTTATTTTTTATTTTTTATTTTTTAATTTATTGTGGGCACTCGCTCCCGGCGGTTGGCGCTCCGGCGCAGCAGGAAGGATTGCCGGCGCAGCCCGGCCCGGAACTTGGCTTAAAGCAATTCTGATTAATATCTTTTACTCCCGAACCGACTTGAACCCGATAATTAGTTGAATCGCCAAACATTGAATGCCTTACTTCCACTCTCGTTCTGTCCGTTTCGCCATCACCATTACTGTCAATATTGTCTTTTGCCACCCAATATCCGGGAGACGAGGTCGCGGAGATTAAATTAATTAGTTTATGCTCAACCTTGTCTTTGCCGTTATTTATTATTAAACTACCAGTTTTTAAGCTGGAAGACATCATCGCTTTATCAAAATCTATTAAAATCGGACTGGCTAAATTAGCGCCGGTAGCCCCCTGATTAAGGGGCTGCTCCACTCCGGAAGCGTTTTTCTGGGAAGTAGCCGTAATTTTTGGCGGGTTCAAATCAATTACCTCGCTAACCAGAAAAGACCATTGGTAATTATCGCCGCTTCCGGCAATTGGAGTATTTTCATTATAAAAAGTAACTGGGCCATCCGCGTCCGCGTCCCGATTTCCGTCTAAAGAATTAAGGGCCATATCAACCACCCCGGCTAAAGGAAGCAAGGATAAAGGATAATTTTTTGTTGCCGCATCCCTGCAATGGCCGCCGGAACAGCTATTATAAGGGCTGCGGCTAGCGCAATTGTCTGACCCGCAATCAGTCAAAACGGCTGCTTGCAATTCCACCCTTATCTGGCTGCTACCGGGCAGACAATAAATTTTTTCCCCGCAGCCGTTAACCCCGCATTGCTTGTCGCTTAAAAATTCAATTGTCTGATATTGATTAGAGACGATAAATTTACCTTGCAAAAAATCCCCTTCGCACTGAAGCGCGCTGCAATTAAAAGAAGCACAATCAGTATCTTTAACGCAAGGCTGGCCGCCGTTGGCAGAAACGGCCGCGTTTACTATTCTAATATAATCTTTTACGTCTCCCGCGCTGCCGGAGACCGTTATCGGATTAATGGCTTCATTAAAATTAATTTGAATAATAGAATTTTTCGGTTTAGTGCTTCCTGGCTTAGGGGAAATTCCTCCGTCATTTACCGCTTTCACCTGCGGCGGAGTTAAATCAAGCTTTTCGCTTACCTGAAATTGCCACTCTAAATAATCTCGGCTGCAAGTTTTAAAAATATTTTCTCCGTCAGTCTTTTTTATGTCATTACTTAGGTAAACCGTATACCAGACGCTTTCCGATGGAGAACCTAAATAAGCGGCGGGAGTAAAAATAAAGGTTTTATTATCCGTGGTCGCTACTTTAACTTCTTTAATAAAGTTAGTTTCTTCCTCACTGGTTTTGTAAATTTTAATTCTTCCGTCTGTTAAAATATTACCGGAGGCGTCCCTTAAAGTAGAAACGTCTATTTCCTCTCTAAAACTTATTATAAAAGAAGTATTTCTCGGCACTTCTTTCTGGTTGGCTTCCGGATAAACGCTTTCGACGGTGCAGGAACCCAAAACGCCGATACCACCGCCGGTACCGCCGCCCGGGCCGCCATTTCCTCCGCCTCCTCCGCCGTTATTTACCTCCACCAATCTGTTTAAAATAAAACTGGCAATGCCAAAAGAGGATAAAATAATTACTAAACCGATAATCGCATTCTTTAAAATACTCTTGGCTTTTTCAATTTTATCTTCACTGCCCTCGGAAGTCATCCATAAAAAGCCGGCGTATATAATTAAAACCACTGCTATAATCCCGAGAAATCCCAAAGCAACCTGAATGACCCTGGCAACGGTAATCCGCGGATCCTGATCAGATAATCCCATCTGCTCTCCATATTCTGTATTCATTCCCAAATCTACTTGGGCAAAAACAAAATTAGCTACTACAAAACTAGCTAAAATTAAAAATATTATGACTATTAAATTTTTATTAAATTTAGTCATCATTTTTTAAAATTATTTGTTTTTTTGCTTTCTTGTTTTTTTGCTTTCTTGCTAGGTTAGATTGACTATTCCACAGTTTTGTTATTTAATGATATTATAACATAAATAAAAGCTAAATGGCAAACAAAATGACGATTGAGCAAATAATAAAAAAAACAAAGGAGAACAACCCAAAAGCGGATATGGATATGCTAAAATTAGCTTACGATTTTGCCGTCAAAGCCCATGGCGAGCAAAAGCGAAGAACCGGAGAACTCTATATCCAGCATTGTCTGCATACGGCTTTTGTTTTAGCGCAAATTAAGGCGGATTTAAATACGATTATCGCCGGTATTCTCCACGATATTCCGGAAGATACTGAATACACTTTGGCTGACATCAAAAAAAATTTCGGCGAGGAGATCGCCTATCTGGTTGAAGGTATCACTAAATTAAGTAAAATTAAATACCGCGGCATTGAGAGATATAGGGAAAGCCTAAGAAAAATGTTTCTGGCTATGGCGAGCGACTTGAGAATTATTATAATTAAGTTCGCCGACCGCCTTCATAATTTAAGAACCCTGGAAGCCCTGTCGCCGGAAAAACGTTTGCGGATTGCCAAAGAAACTTTGGAAATCTACGCCCCGATTGCCGGACTCCTGGGAATCTGGAGCTTAAAATGGCAGATGGAGGATATCTGTTTTAAATATCTTTATCCGGAAGAATATAGAAAATTAGAATATAAATATGAAGTGGAGAAAAAGGTGGAACGGCACCAATATATTCAAAGGGTAAAAAATGTCCTAAAGAAAAAATTGGATGAGGCGGGTATTAAATTTGAAATAGAGAGCCGTTTTAAGCATCTTTATAGTATTTACCAGAAAATGCAGAATAAAGACCGGCAATTCAATGAAATTTATGATGTTTTTGCCCTTCGCATCATTGTCCCGACTGTTAATGATTGTTATAAAGTTTTAGGAATTATTCATACTCTCTGGAAGCCGAAAACCAATCGCTTTAAAGATTATATCGCTTCGCCGAAACCAAACGGCTACAAAAGTCTTCATACCACCGTCTTCGGCCCCGAAGGCAAAGCGACGGAGTTTCAGATCAGAACCAAAGAAATGAATGATGAAGCCCTCTACGGAATTGCCGCCCATTGGCATTATAAACAAAAAAGGGGCGGAAAAGATGAAAAGCAACCTTATTGGATAAAAGAAATTTTAGATATCCAGCGGGAAGCCGAGGATACCAGCGATTTTATAAAAAAAATAAAATTTGACGTTTTCGGCAACCGGATTTTTGTTTTTTCGCCTAAAGGCGACGTCTTTGAGCTTCCGGAAAAATCCACCCCGGTTGATTATGCTTACGCGGTCCATTCCGAAGTGGGCAATAAGGCGGTTGGAGCTATAGTTAATGATAAAATCGCCGGGCTAGACCAGGAATTAAAAAACGGCGATGTGGTGGAGATTATTATAGAAAAAAATCGCAAGGGGCCGAACCGAGGCTGGCTTAAATTCGTTAAAACCACTAACGCCCGCAATAAAATAAAACATTATTCCGGTAATCCTTTAGAAAATCTTAAAAATCTTTTCCCGAAATTCTAAATAACATAAAACCCCGCCTTTCGCAAAGGGCGGGGTTTTATTTTTAAATCAAAATTATTTTTTTTCCGCTAAAATTTTCTTAACTGCTCCGCTTACTTTATCTCCGTCGGCCTGACCTTTAACTTTACCCATCACCTGGCCCATCACCTTCCCAAAATCCTTTTCGCTTACTTCCCCGATTGAGATAATTATTTCTCTTATTGTTTTTTCCAGCTCTTCCTCGCCCATCTGCGGCGGCAGATACGCTTCCAGTAATTTTTCTTCCTCCTCCTCTTTCTCAACTAAATCAAGCCGACCGCCCGCTCTATAGGCTTCAACCGAATCTTTTCGTTTCTTAATCTCTGATTTTATAACTTCAATAATCTGCTCATCATTAAGTTCTCCCCTTTCACCCTGACGCAGGGATATTTCTTTATTCTGAATAGCGCTAATAAGCAGACGCAAAACAGAAACAATTAGTTCGTCTTTTTCCTGCATCGCCTTCTTCAAGTTCTCCTTGATTTTTTCCATTAAGTTAGGCATAAACCTAAATAACTCTTCCTAAATAAATTATCCTCTTCTCTTAAAATTATCTTCAACAAGTTTTCCGGTTTTTCTTAAAAATTCCTTTTCTTTTCGCAGTCGCAGACTTGTCAAAGCGTATTCTTTTTGCTGCCTTTTATTTTTTTTCGGCTCTAAGTGTTGCTTCTGACGGGCGACGTACAACCTTCCGCTCTGCTTCAGGCCTTTATTAAACCTTCTTAAAAAACCCTCAAAACTCTCGCCTTTTTTTCTATTAAATTCAACCACCTTACACCTCCGTTCTAGTCCCGCCTCTCGCGAGATACGGGATTAATCCTTTCGTTAAATATTATTATTTCCCTTTATTTAAATTTAATTTTTTTTCAATTTCCTCTTTTACTTTTTTTTGATTAACAATTTCCTGAATCCCGGAGTCCATATCCCTGAATAGAATGGTTCCATCCATTACCTCTTTCTGGCCTAAAATCAGACTGAATTTTGCTCCGATTCGGTTGGCTTCTTCTAACTGGGCTTTTAAGCTATCTTTAGTGAAAGCCTGCCTTACTTTAAAGCCGGCCCGGCGCAATTCTTCAAATAAAACAAAAGCTTTCCGCCTGGCCTGCTCTCCTAACTGGGCTAAAAATATTAAATCGCCTTCTTCGTTTTTTAAAGGAATATTTTTCTCTCTTATTTTCGTAATCGTTCTCTCTAATCCCACGGCGAATCCGCAGGCCGGTGTCGGCCGGCCGCCCATGTATTTTACCAGGCCATCATATCGGCCGCCGCCGCCTAAAGCCAGCCGATTTTGCGCTCCTCCTTCTTCTTCAACCGCCCAAATTTCAAAGACCGTCCGATTATAGTAATCCAGCCCCCTTACTAAATAAGGATTTAGATTATAACTAACATCCAGTTCATCCAGATATTCCAAAACTTTAATAAAATGCTCTCGGCAGCTATCGCATAAATAGTCCACTATCTGCGGCGCCTCTTCGCGAGCTTCTAAGCATTTTTCTTCTTTGCAATCCAGGAGACGTAAAGGATTTTTTATTATTCTCTTTTTGCAATCGCCGCACAGTTTAGACCTTCTCCCCCTTTCTTTATAGAATTCAAGAAGTTTTGCCAAATACTCTTTTCGGCATTCTTCGCAACCGATGCTGTTAATCTGAATCTGGACATTAACTTGCAGTTCGCAAAAAAAATTATAAGCGAGTAAAATTAACAGAACATCGGCGACCGGCGCTTCTTCGCCGAATATCTCAAGATCGAATTGAGTTGACTGTCGATAACGACCGGCCTGCGGTTTTTCGTGCCGGAAAATCGGGCCAAGCCAAAACATCTTAACCGGCTGGGGCAGATTAAACATGCCATGTTCAATATAAGCTCTTACCAGACTAGGGGTAGCTTCTGGCCGCAGAGAAATTCTTTCTCCGTTTTTGTCAATAAAAGTGTACATTTCTTTAGTGACGATATCGCTTCCTTTGCCGGTTGATCTTTCGTATAATTTTGTGTCTTCTAAAATCGGCGTCTCAATTCTCCGGAAACCGTAAGCCCGCGCCAGTTCCGTCGCCTTTTTTAAAACCAAATCCCAATATTTATATTCATCAAATAGAATATCTTTCATTCCCTTTAGCCGAGAAAATAAAATATTGGTCCTCTTTTCTCTTTCTTCCAGCTCTTTAATTTTTGGTTTTCTAATTTTTGTGTTTTTTCTTTTAAACATATTAATATTGATATTCGGGTAATCTAAATAAACTAATCCGGCTAAAAGGCCAGCCGCGGAGTACTACCTGACCGGTTATAAAGCTTCGGTTGACCGGTCCGAAACTGCGGGAATCTTTTGAAGAATTGCGGTTGTCGCCCAGGACAAAATATTCCTCTTCACCCAAACTGATAATATCTTCCGCGAGACTATAAGTCTTAGTGCCGCTTTCTAAATATGATTCGTCTAGGATAAAGCCGTCTGAAACTTCATTCTTAAAAATATAAACCTGACCTTCCTTTATCTGAATTCTCTCTCCGGGCAGACCAATAATCCTTTTTATAAAATATTCCTGCGGATTTTTCGGATAGCGAAAAACGATGATATCGCCCCTCTCCGGATCCCCAAATCTATAACTTATTTCATCAATAATCAGATACTCATGGTCATAAAAATTTGGCTCCATCGAAGCGCCTTTAACGTAAAATGGCTGAACTAAAAAATACCTGATTGGAATTATAATTACCAAGGAGATAACGATGATTTTAACTAATTCAAAGACGAAACTAAAAAAACCTTTTAACATGGGAATTTAAAAATAAAATAAAAAAATAATTAAATAATAAAATAATATAAAAATCAGGAAATAATTCAAATTATTCGGTAAATCATCAATTTTCCGAATTATTTTATTTTATTATTTTATTATTTTATTTTTATGTTATTTTATAGCTAAAACAACTATAACATTTACCGCAAAAAAAATCAAATCTGTCCTAAACGCCCCATCCTAGTAAATAAACATCGCGTCCCCATAGCTGTAAAAGCGGTATTTCTTCTTTATCGCCTCTCGATAAGCCGTATCAATATTTTTCTTGCTGGCCAAAGCCGAAACCAGCATCAGGAGAGTGGATTTAGGCAGATGAAAATTAGTAATTAGGCCGCTAACGACTTTAAACTTATATCCCGGATAAATGAAAATATCCGTCCAACCGGAATAATCGCTTAACGCATCCTGAAATTTATTTGCGATGTGCGATTTGCGATGTGCGATTTGCGAGAAAATTGTTTCCAACGTTCTCGCGCTAGTCGTCCCAACCGCAATCACCCTTCGCCCCTCACCTTTGGCTAAACATATTCGAGAAATTGTTCCCTTGTCCGCTTCCACCCACTCGGCGTGCATCTTGTGTTTGGTAATATCATCCACTTTAACTGGCGCAAAAGTACCTAATCCGACATGCAAAGTCACATACTCTAATTGTACGCCCCGGCTCTCTAATTTCTTTAGCAAAGCCGGGGTAAAATGAAACCCAGCGGTCGGCGCAGCAACGGAACCGATTTTTTTATCATCAGCATAAACCGTCTGGTAATCCAGATTATCGGCTCGGCACCTCGCGTTTCTTTTTATGTAAGGCGGCAAAGGTGTTAATCCGATTTTTTCCACTACCTTCATTAATTTTTTTCCACCTTTATTGAATTTAACTTCCCATGTTCCATCTTTATTATCCTTAATAATTTTTCCGGCCAGACCTTGGTCAAACTTAATTTCCAGCCCTTCTTTTCTCCCCTTGCCGCCCAAAAGGCATCGCCAAATAGCTTCCCCTTGATAAAGGCCCGTCTCGCTCGCCTTGCTGGAGCTTTGGCCATCCTCGCCAGCTCGTCTAGACGGACGAAGCGGGCTGAAGGCTTGCCGAGGCGGAGGGGCGGGGGGATTTTTCCTTAATAAAAAAACTTCAAATTTCCCACCGGTTTCTTTCTTCCCAATCAGCCGGGCCGGCATTACTTTAGAATTATTTAAAACCAAAACATCGCCCGGTTTTAAATAATCAATAATATCATAAAAATGTTTATGATTTATCTTACCGGTTTTCTTAGCCAGTAATAAAAGCCGCGAATGGTCTCGCGGTCTAATTGGTTTCTGGGCAATTAAATTTTTCGGCAAATAGTAATCAAAATCTTTTAATCTCATATTAAGAGTGATGAGCGGCCTTGCTTCTTTCCACTAATTTTATGATAATATCCCTTACCTGGTCCGGATTAGGAATTTCCTGGAAAAAAAATCTTTCTTTAGCGCCGGCCGTTTGCACATAAACATTGCCATACTTAAGAACGGTCGGAAAAAACCCTTTTGTTTCGCTGGTAACGTCCTGAACCCGGTAAAATCTTTGCTCGGAAATTGTCCGGGCAAAATACCCTTCCTGCTCTATATTAATAATCCTTTCATCGGTTATTATCCAGATATCCAGATAATAGTCAATAAAAGAAAAAAAGAAAAACACCCAAAGAAAAAGATAATAAAAGCTTACCACCAGGAGAAACAAAGGATAGGAAATTTCGCCGTAAAGAATATCGGGATAGATAGAAGCGACCGTTAAATAAAAAAGTATCAGCGGTAAAATCAGAAGCAAAAGAAAAAGTAAAATTTTTTTAATCAGAATAAAAACATCCCGCCTTAACACTTTTATAATTTTTTCACCGGAGATATGACCCGGTAAACGATAAAGGTAAAGCATAAAATTTTTAGAAGGAAGCCTCTAAATTAAGCAAATCTCGCGCCTTTTTAACAATGTATTAATTTTCACTCCAAAAATTTAATCTTTTTTAAAACCTCTCCACAAACAGATGAAATATTCTAAAAGGTGCTGGATAAATCTCCGAAAATAGTGACGTTCATCAGCCAATCAATCTGGATTAAATATTTATAGGAAACGGCCAGCATCAGAAAAGAAATGGCGATATAAATAAAAACTGTAAAAAAAGTGGTAAAATTCAAAAAGCCGAATTTTATCATATGATAAATGCCAATAAAACTAAATATCAGCCAAACCAATAAAAAGACGAGGTAGATTATTAAAAAGATGTAGAGAGGGAAAGTCATGGAAAATTAAAAATGAAAAAATAAAAAATAAAAAATTATACTAGCTTTTCTTGCTCCGATTTTTTCCGTCCCAAGTGCTTATAGCCGATGTCGGTGACGATCCGGCCGCGGGGAGAACGGTCAATAAAACCTAATTGCATTAAATACGGCTCATAAATTTCCTCAATCGTCGCCATTTCTTCTCCTGTGGTTGCGGCAATGGCATTTAAGCCAGCCGGCCCGCCGTTAAATTTATCAACAATCGTCTCTAAAATCTTCCGGTCAATCCAGTCCAGCCCTAATTCATCAACGTCTAAAATTTTAAAAGCTTCCTCGCAAATTTTGTTTTCCACCTCTCCATTTCCTTTAACCTGGCAATAATCCCTTACCCTTTTTAACAACCGGTTGGCGATGCGGGGAGTGCGGCGGGAGCGCCCGGCAATGATGGCCGCGGCTTCCGGCTTTATTTTCACTCCTAAAATATTAGCGCTCCGGCTGATAATTTTATTAATATCTTCCAGGCCGTAAAAATCAAGGCGATAAGTAAGGCCGAACCGGTCGCGCAAGGGAGAAGATAATAAACTTACTTTAGTGGTCGCGCCGATTATAGTAAAACGCGGCAGGTCAAGGCGCAAGGTCCGGGCGGACGGCCCTTTGCCGATTATGATATCCAGAGCGTAGTCTTCCATGGCCGGATATAAAATTTCTTCAATGGTTTTATTTAAACGGTGGATTTCATCAATAAATAAAATATCGCCTTCGCCTAAGTTGGTTAAAATGGCCGCCAGGTCTCCGCTTTTTTCAATGGCCGGCCCGGAAGTAATCCTGATATTGGCGCCTAATTCATTGGAAATGACGTGCGCCAAAGTGGTTTTACCTAAACCGGCCGGGCCATGCAGGAGCACATGCTCAATCGGCTCGCCCCGACCTTGGGCCGCGGCCATAGTGATTTTTAAGCTTTCCTTAATTTTATCCTGACCCACGTATTCGCCCAATCTTTTTGGCCGCAAAGTCAAATCCAGAGCTTTATCCCCGTTGGTCTCTTTGCCGGTTATTATTCTGTCTTTATTGATATTACCCATATCTATATTTTACCCTACTTTTAAAAGGTTAACAAATCTAACATGGACTCATACAGACTAAATGGAAATGAGGATTGAGGAAGATTAAAAAACCTCTCGCACGAGCGAAAGGCTTTCCAAAATCCTATTGAGTATTCCCCTCCCCTCTTAATTTCTTACAGTGTAACCTTTCATAGCTTCCCCTGCATCAGAGTTAAAAAAACAAACATACTTGTCATTAAGGTATCCGAGAGTAGTTTCTTGTGAATAGTTTCCAATACACTCGAAAAAACCATCTTCCGGATCATAAGTTACGGTTATGCCAAGCGAGCTTGAAAGTAATCTGGCAATATCTTCTCCGGTCATTGCGGGATTAATAAGTTCATAAGCAACTAATGCCATGTTTTCCTCCGAATCATATCGCGAGTGGAACCAAAAAAATTATTACGGAATCCAAGCCGGCAGAAACGATTGCTATTGCGAATTGAATGCGAAAAGATTCCAGTTCTTTTACAATTACATAATACAAAGACACTGCACTTAAAACCGGAATAAAAGAAATTGAAATTACCCTAATCCATAATGTGTCGATTTTCAAAGTTAAATAGCTTAAAACCATAACAAACATTGCCAGCAAGAATGAAATAAGCAATACATGAAAATTACGAGTGCTGATTTTTAAAAAAATAGCGACCAACTCAAGCAAACTAGCTCCTCCAACAACCATGCCGGCCAGCAAACCAGCATAAGCAATTCCCGTAATTATCTCGGCAATTTGCTCGCGAATAGGGCCGGGTGTGGCATTTGCAACAACAGAACATAGAGAGACGAAAATAGCTGTTTCGATAGCAAAATAAATCAAGAGTTTTTTCATGATTAATTCTCCTTTGATATGAAATTGTGAAAGAAGCAAAGATAATGTGCGTTATTTAAATTTTCTTCATTTTAGGACAAAATAAGAAAAAGTCAAGAAATATTCTTCTTGATTAAACTTGCAATTTTATTTACAGTTTCATAAATATTTTCTCTTTTTTCTAATTCATCTTTTTCTAAAGCTTTAAAATAAAAATTGTCAATTATTTTTAATTCATGCCCGTCAGCAAAATATTTTAAGGCCTGCTCGCCAATTCGTCTGGAATTTCTAACTTTTCCCCCTCCTACTACAATAAAAATAATTTCTTTGCCTTTTAATAAATCTGTTTGATAAAATGGATTAGTCCTGTCAATAAAATCTTTTAAAATTCCTGGCACATTGTCAAAATAATTAGGGGTACCAAGAACTATAATATCTGAATCTATTAAATCTTTTCTGATTTGTTCCATGTCGTCTTTAATGATGCACTCCTTTATTTTACCGCAAACTAAACAACCGGAGCAATGTTTAATGTTTTTAGCACGCAAAAGTATCATTTTCTTTCGTACTTTAATTCTTTTGTAAACTTCATTTAAAACAAACTCCGTATTTCCTTTTCTCGGGCTTCCGGAAATAAATAAAACTCTTTTCATAAGACCAAATCTACTCCTTTATTTGTGTTATTTGTGATAATATTTGTCCCGCCACTTTGTTGAATTTATTGTAGGCGGGATCCCGCCTAGGCGGTGATGAATTTGTAATCTAAAAATAAAACACCAGATACAAAAACAGCAAAACCGCGTAATTAAAAAGCATAAACCATTTATTAGACCAGTTTGTGCCGGAAAAATGAAAACGGGAAAAGGGCCAAAGGATCGGCGTGGGGAAAAAAGCGGTGGTATGGGTAAAAATATCCATGAGAATATGCAACCCCCAGGCGTAATAAATAATTAGCCACCAGGAATAACCAAAAATTTTTAAAATTAAAAATATCGCCAGCCAAACAACTAAACTATGAGTAATGTCGTAAAGTTTAAAAACATACCCGGGCATGGTCGTTAGAAGCGGAGCCTTGAAATGAAGAGTTTTTTTAATAAAATTCCTTACAGTTAAAGAAGAAAAACTGATAAAATCAGGCAGCAGTCCGAATAAAATCGCCAGGCCTCTTTGCTCAAGCGGCAGTTCTTTAAAAATTAAGTTTGTCCACAAAGCGTGGGAAATTATATCCATAGTTCAAAGAGTTTTATTTGTTTACTAAGTTTAGGTGAACCCCGTTAGAAAGTACGGGGCTTTCTAACGGGGTGAACCATTAATTCAAATCCTATTTTGCTTATCTCGACGGACGTCGCCATAATGCGAATCTACAAATTGCGAATATAACTTATTTGCATAATTCGTAATTCGTAGATTTGCATTATGTCTTCCTAAATTCGCAAATATCAAAAAAATCGCAAAATGGGCAAAGCGCCGACGGGTTGGGAGGAAAGTCCCCCTTCTTTATAGCCGCAATCGTATTAACAATTTTTTCTTTTGTTTTTTCCAACTCTTCCCGGCTGCCTAAAAATTTAACCTCGGTATTATTGTCCAGATAATAGAAAGCCAAAGAGTCTATTTCTTGGCGAAAAAGTTCTTCGGCCGCTAACTGATAAATTAAGAGCTGGTATTTTTCTTCAAAAACTAATTTATCCTTGGGACCGCCGGTTTTATAATCAATAATTTTTATCTTGCCTGCCCCGCCTTGGCGGTGGCCATTTGCTTCATCAATTCTATCCATTACCCCCCGCACTGTATATAATTCGTTGCCAACTTTAACCTTAGTATTAAAACCCTTTTCCAAAAAAATAGCTTTTGGCCAATCATCCTTATGTTTCTCATAAAAATCTTTTAAAATCTCTTTACCTTTTTTCTTATACTTCTCTTTCTCTATTTTATCCTTATACCAGTCATCAATCCAGCTCTGCTCATATAATTTTAAGATCTCTTCTAGACTAATTTTAATATCTTTTTTATCTGCTTGGGCTAAACCTGCCGAAGCGCCGAATAAATCCGTCTGCTCCTTACTCTTTTTCTCTTCAATCAAGCTGAATAATTTCTGTAAAGTTGAGTGCATAGTTTTGCCAAAAGAAAAAATATATTTTCCTCGGATTGGAACTCTTAAAATATGGGCAAAGCGGTATTGGTAAGGGCAATTAGAAAATGCCGCCAATTGCGTATAGGAAAAATAAGAAGGAATGGAAAAATTTACGGTTTTATTTTCGGCCGCCACGGTCGGTTTTTTTATTAAAACATTTTTACCTAAAATTTTGTTTTCTTGATTTTTTGCTTGCCCCTCGAAGCCTTGGCGTAGTGGGGTTTTTTTGCTTTCTTGAATAAGCCCACATTCTTCTAAAAATCGCGATGGTTTTTTAAGCCGGGCGCCGCCATAATCAGCCGCCCAGGAAAAATATAAATCATTTTTTGCCCGAGTCATAGCGACATAAAACAACCGCCTTTCTTCTTCCAAATGGATATCGCCTTCCGGTAAAATTTCTTTAACTAAAGCGTCCGGAATGGCAATTTGTTCGCTTCTTTCAATCGTGGGAAAACGCTTGTCCACTAAACCGGCGATAAAAACATATTTAAATTCCAGACCCTTAGCCCCATGGACTGTCATTACTTTAATCGCTTCCGGACCGGCCTCGGGGTCAACCGGCATCGTTCCTTCTTCCCCTGCGTCAATTTCCATCTGCAATTCGTTTAAAAACGCTTTAACGCTTTTATCATCACTGCCTTTTTCAAATTTTTCCACCCTTTTCATAAACTGGTTAAGGTAGCCGGCAACTTCCCGGCTTTTTTGCTCATCTTGCGCTAATAAATATTTTAAATAGCCGCTGTCGTTTAGAAAAGCTAAAATAATTTCACTGGCATTTTTATCCCTGGTTAGACCGGTATGTTTAGCAATTATTGATAAAACCGCCTCCGCTTTTTTCCTCACCTCCATCCCCAAGTTTAGGGCAGAAACGTTCTGCATAACTTCATAAAGCGACCAAGCCTTTTTATTAGCCCAATAATTAAAATTAACCAGCTCTTTGTAAGTAAAATTGAAAATCGGCAAATTTAAAACGCGGTAAGCAGCTATGCTTTCATGATAATCATCCAATAATTTTAAATAAGCGATTACGTCCATTATCACCGGCTTGGTGTAAAGGCCGCGGGACGATAAAAATTGGTAAGGCAATTCGGCCGCGGCTAAAAAGGAGCAAATTTCCTTAGCGCTCTCATTGGCTCGGACTAAAATCGCGAAATCGTCCCAGGTAGCATTTTTATCTTTAATCTTTAAGTCCGCGATTTTTTCAATTATTAATTTTATCTCCTCGTTCAAATCTTTGCCTTCTATAACCTCTATCACCCCCTCGCCTTTATTATCAGCCACCAACCTTTTATTTAATTCTGTTTTTGCTTGCCCCTCGAATCCGCCAGCTGGCCGGAGCAGTGGGGTGTTTTTGTGTTTTTGTGTCTTTGTGTTCAGTTGATACTCCAGCCGGTTCGGGTCATTCTGCTTTATAAACTTATAAGACAAATCTAAAATATTCTGCTTATTGCGATAATTGTTTACCAGAAAAATCTGTTCGGCCTGCGGATAATCTTTCTTAAACTGCAAAATATTGGAAACTGACGCCCCCCGGAATTTATAAATTGACTGGTCGTCATCGCCAACGACTACCAAATTATTTTTCGGGCTGGCGATCATTTTTATAAGTTCATACTGCGCCCAGTTAGTGTCCTGAAACTCGTCTAATAAAATATATTTGAATTGCTTTCGGTATTTTTCTAAAATCGCCGGTCTCTGCCTAAATAACTTTAGGCAATAATTTATTAAATCCCCAAAATCCAAAGCGCTGTTGTCTAAAAGCAACTGCTGATAAACGTGATAAGCGTTCGCCACCTCATTTATCCTCGCCACTTCTTGGGTTGCAATTTCTGAATTAATTTCACTATCATTATTTTGAAAATTAGTAATATTTTGAATTTTGAATTTTGAATTTTGAATTTGTTTAGGATTTAGGATTTTGGATTTAGGATTTTTTCTTTTATTCCCGCCTAACATTCCATCCAAGTTTTCCTTAAGTTCTGTGGCATATTCAAGATACTGGGCCGGGCTGATGTCTTCGTCTTTGGCCCTAGAAAAATGTTTTATTAAAGCGTGAATAAATTTTGTCGGATTGCCCATCGGCCGGTAATAATCCAAATCAAATTTATCCAGATTTTTCTTTACCAAAGAGTATTGTTCAAATTCATTCAGCAGTTTAGAATTATCAGGCAGTCCGATATCCAGTCCGTGCTCTTTTAAAATCCGTTCGCCAAAACTATGAAAAGTGGAAATCCATAAATCCAAATAGCCCATGGGCAATAACCGGTCAACCCGCTCTTCCATTTCCCCGGCCGCTTTTTCCGTAAAAGTTAAAGCTAAAATTTCATCGGATTTTGCCCAACCCTGCTCAATAATATAAGCGATTCTTTGCGTAATAACCGTGGTTTTGCCTGTACCAGCTCCGGCCACAATCAAAAGCGGCCCGTCTTTATGAAGGACGGCTTTTAGCTGTTCTTTATTTAAATTTTCCATTAAATTTTCCATACTATAATCATAGCTAATAATCCCTAAATCAGCAAATAAAAAATTTGACTAATCTCTTTAATTTTTCTATAATAAAAATGCTTCCTTAAATAAGTGGGAAGCAGGCGTCAAAAAAACGGCACGAGGGGTTGTCCCTCCAAAAACGTTTCTTCGGCGCGAGAGTCGCAAATGCTTCAAATGCTTCAAAAAAGGAGCTTCTTATGAATCGCTCCATGTCGACCAGCAACTCGTCGTAAATCCAGATGCCGCTTTTTGGGTCCTGAGAGGGGTCTCCCTACCTAAAAAGCTGGAGGGCATAACGGGAGAACGACAGAAGAGTTGTTGGCGAAAGCATCAATGGTGTGGGCCGGGCTTTTTAAAAGTCCGGCTCTATTTTTTTATTAAAAATGAAGGCGAGATTCGCTAATCTCGCCTTTTTTATTTTGACTCTTTATTCCTCCTATAATCCGTTAACCACTTTGGCCGTTTCCCTGGCCACGATAATTTCTTCGTTGGTTTCCAGAACCAGTGCGGCTATTTCCGAACCAGGAGCATGAATCTGCTCTTCATTTTTTTTGTTCGCCTCCTCATCAAGGATGAACCCCAGGAATCCCAGAGAGGAAAGCACTTCGGCCCGAAGTTCTGCGTCTCCCTGCCCAGTGCCACCGGAAAAGCAGATTGCATCCACCCCGCCCATGAGCAGAATATAGGCGCCCATGTAGAACTTGATATCGTAGATGAACTTGGCGCGGGCGAGCTTGCACTGTTCGGCCAGCGGACCACCAGCCGCTATTTCCGCCAGAATATCCCGCATATCTCCGGACTTTCCGGAAATCCCTTTGAGGCCGCCGTTGGTGCTCAACTGGCGAAATACCTCTCCCATGGTCAAACCGGTTTTCTCCATAATGAAGGGAATGGCAAAAGCGTCAATATCGCCAACGCGATTACTTTGAAGAAGGCCGGATTGCGGAGTAAGGCCCATGGAAGTATCAATCGCCACGCCGTTTTTGAATGCGCAGACTGACGAAGACCCACCCAGATGGCAGGCGATGATTTTGTGGTTTTTGGGGTCAAGCCCGAGAATCCGGATGGTTTCGCCAGTCACGTACCGGAATGAAGCGCCATGATACCCGTACTTGCGGACACCAAGCTTAATCCACTCATACGGCACGCCATACACCTGGGCATAATCAGGTCTGTTGATATGAAATCCCGGCTCAAAAACCCCGACTAAGGGCTTGTCCGGCAAAAGTTCACGGAACATCTTGATCGCTTGAAGATAGGGCGGATTGTGAGCCGGAGCTAAAGGAGCATACTCCTTCATAGCCGCAAGAACATCGTCAGTTAAAAGCACTGACCCATTCTTTTCTCCAGCCTGCACCGTCTTAAAACCAACCGCATCAATTAGGGAATTGAGTATCATCGTAGAAAGAAAAGTAAGGCAGATCTTCACGGCCTCGCCCTGACTGGCAACTAGCCGCTCCTCATCAACCTTAAGAATGTTTGTTCCGAGATAGAAACGAATCCACGCATTTTCTGACCCGACCCGATCAATACCTCCCCGAGCAAGAACCTTCTCCTCGTCGCCCATATCAATAACTTGGAATTTGAACGACGTTGACCCGATGTTGCAGACCAAAACTATCATGGCCCCCTCCTAGAAAAAATATGGATTGTAAGGTACCTAGAATATAAAAAACAACTTCAAGAAATAATATAATCAAATAGCATTAATGTCAACATGATTCGTTTTATTCGTTCGGTTTCGTCTCGTTAGTATATATTAAAACTTTAAAATCTTCTCAAACTTCTTTTTATCCTTAAACGGCCCGATGATAGCTAAATTCAAGCTCTTATTTTCAAAAATATTTTTAGCCACTCTCTTTAAATCCGAAGCTCTTACCCGATTAATTTTCTTAAAAAAATCTTCAGGCGTTAAAATCCTGTCGCCTAAAATCATCCGCTCCGCGTACCAGCCGGCCATATCGTCAGACGCTTCCAATTTTATAACCGAACGGCCGCGGATTAAATCTTTGGTCCTTTTTAATTCTTTTTCGGGCACTAAAATATTTTTTAATTTTTTGTATTCAGCTAAAATTATTTTTATGGCTTCTTCTATTTTACTAACCGGCACGCCGGCCTGCGTGGTTAAATAGCCGGTGTCCGTATAAAACTCGGCCTGGGTCCTGACGTAGTAAGCGAGGCCTTTTCTTTCCCTTAATTCCGTAAAAAGCCGGGAGCTCATTGACCCGCCCAGAATAATGGATAAAACTTTTAAAATAAATTCGTCCTTATGGCCGGTCGGAATTCCTCTTACGCCTAAGGAAATATTGGCCTGACCGGTTTTTTTATAATAAATCTTAACTTGCGGTTTTACCTGATTTTCTTTTATTTTTACCTTATCTTTAAAATCGGTTTTTCCTAAACGGGAAAAATAACGGCTGATTAGTTTTTCGCTGTCGCCCTTAATATTGCCAGCTAAGCAGATAGCCACTCTGTCCGCCCCGTATTGTGATTTTAAATAATTAATTAAATCCTCCCGTCCCAGTTTTGAAACGGTTTCTTTCTCGCCGATTACTTCCCAGCCGGCCGGGCTGTCCCCATAAAGGCCTTCTTCAAAAATATCTTCAATATGAATCATCGGATTGTCATGGCGCATATTTATTTCTTCAATAATCACTCCCTTTTCCCGATCAATCTCTTTTTGTTCAAATTTAGAATTAAGAAGCATATCGCTTACAATATCAACCGCTAATTCTATTTTTGTGCTGTCAACTTTTACGAAGTAACCCGTATATTCTTTCGAAGTAAAGGCGTTAAATTCCGCTCCGACTTTATCAAGTTCTCCGGCAATCGCTAAAGTCGTCGGCCGTTTTTTCGTTCCTTTAAAAAACATATGCTCTAAAAAATGGGAAATGCCGTTATTGGTTTTAGTTTTATATTTTGAACCGGTCCTAACCATTACTAAAATCGTTATCGTTTTCGTCCCGGTCATGGGCGCCGTTATCAATTTCAGCCCGTTTTTTAAGATCTTTTGTTTATACATGAAAATAATTTTAAATTTTATAATTTTTAATTTTTAAATAATGCGACCTTTGAAAAATTGCGTTAAGAATTTTTCAACGAGAGCGCTTTTTTGCGTCGCTTTTTTCTAAAAAAAGCGACCCTACGGAGCAAAACCAAATCTACCTAAATTGTGACCGAACAAATTCGTCTACGCAACATATGGAATATTTTTTTAGCATAGATTTAAATAGAATTATCTAATCTATACCAATTATTGGCTAAAATTAACCCAGCAACCAGCCAAAACCACAAAACCCCAAAATGCAAGCTCCAATACCAATGGTCAACCATCATCATTATAACTAAAGCCATTAGAATAGACAAACCGAAATATTTTCCCTTTTTTATTAAATCCCACCCTAAGAATCCTAAGAGTCCCAAAAATCCTAATAATCCTAACACCCCCACCTCCGTCCAAACTAATAAAAACACATTATGGACCGGCTGATAATTCCAGCTTTCCATCCCGGGATTTTTCTCTGCCAAGACACGAGTATAATTGCCCAAACCGACACCAAACAGCCAATTATCTTTTATCATCGTTTTGGCATCAGCCAAAGACTGGATTCTTTCCGTGTTTGATTTAATTTCCAGTCTCGTATCTTTTGATAGCCGCGTTAAAACCAAATCGCCGTAAAAATTAAACAAGACAAAAATTAAAATTCCGGCCGCCAAAATTATTTTTAGCAGTTCTCTTTGCTTTAAAAAATCTTTTTTAGCTAAAAATATAAAAAGCATCAGTAAAACTCCGGCTATCAAGCCAGCCCACGCCCCGCGGGAAAAAGTGAAAAACAGCGCTAACAAAAATAATAAAATAATAAAATAATAAAATAATTTGGATTTTAAAATTCGTTTAGCAATTGATAATTTGTAATTCGTAATTGATAATTCGGCAATAAAATATCCAACCAAAAGCAAAACACCCACCGCCAAAATTCCTCCCAACATATTCGGATGATCTAGCCCCCCGTAAGCCCTAAGCCATCTTTCCCCGATTCCATCCGCGCCAATTGTTTCTACAACTGACACGCCAAGTTCAGCCGGGTTATGCAGGGCCATTCCCAGCCATTTTGACGCGAAACTTCCCTGGGTTAAAAATTGATAAATTCCTAGGCCGGCCTGTAAAAAAATTCCTGCGAGCATTGCCCAAATCAATTTCATCTTATTATAACTCGCGCTCGTTATAAGCCAAAACAATCCCACTCCCAATAAAAACCACCCATATTTATAAAGAGCCAGCCCTTTATCAGAAGCAAAAAAAATAGAAATAAAAACAAATAAATCTAAGAAAGCTATAAACCACCAAATTTTTGGTATCTGCCCATTAGCTGGCAAATTGGGATTTTGGATTTGGGATTTTGTTTGACATTTGACATTTGACATTTGACATTTCAAAACTACAAACAACAACAAAACCACAAATAAAATAATATCTGTCCCATATAAACTGTACGTCGTATATTCCATCTCCCTCGCCCCGATAATCCATCTCGTCTGCCAGGGCAATAGAAAAACCAATAAATACAACCCATATTCAATTATCTTATCCAAATATCTCATAAGACAGCTTTTAGTTTTTCGCTTTTAGCTTTTAGTTTAATTTTGTATTCTTCTCTCCGGTCATTAACATGAAGTTTTATTATTTTGTCGCTAGCCACCACCCGGCTGTCCATATTCATAATATCTTTTATTTGCCTCGGCATTATTTCCAATTGAATTTCTTTGATTTTTCTTTCCAGCCCGCCGAAAAACATATCAACCACGTCGCGGTAAAATCGGGGAAAACCTTTGCCCGCGTTCCGCCTATAATTTACCTCACCGCGCTCCCAATTAGGCAAATAATTTTTTAGCCAAATATTAGCTTCTATGAACTTATTATAAATATCATCTCGGTCATAAATTGGCGCCAGTCCGGCCAGCCAATAAATAAAATAGGTATCTTGCCCGCCGGGTATCATTAAACTTTCCAGATCCATCGCTTCCTCGCTGATAAAAAAGCTTAAACAAATTTTATCCTGCATTTCTCCGGGTTTCGGACGCAACCCCAGTATTTTTGTCGCGAGCACGCAAAAAAATCTGGTTAGCCAAACCCGGCGGGCTTCCGTAATAATAAATAAATCTATGTCGCCTCCTCTTTTTAGATTATGCGCCCCGATTATATTTCCGACCGCAATCATTTTTACCCAGGGGATGAATTTAAAAATTTTAGCGATGAGAACCGCCCGTTTAAATTTCTTATCCGTATAATTATATCTCGCCATTCTCTCTTTTATAACTTCCTCCCGGCCAGTTAAAAAATAAAAACCATTCTTTTCCTCAATCTGCCCCCTTTCGTTAAAGGGGGCGGGGGGGATTTCTTGCCCCCTCTTCTCCACTTGCCCCCCTTGTAAGGGGGGTTTCTTCGTAATATCTTCCAAAATCTCCATTACCTCCGATAACCCACATTTCACACTTATATATTTCCAAATCTCAAACCCGGTTAAAGGATAAGAAAACAAGTCAAAAAAAGCAATTGCCTCCGCAATTGCCTCAACTGTATTTTTATCTGTTTTTATTTCTTCAAATTCCATGCCTTTATATTTAATATTCCGAATAAACTATTTAACTAATCCCTAATTAACTAATTAACTACTCTTCTATTCTCGGTTTATCTAATATCATTGGCTCAACTTTTGATTCACCCTCGGTAATTTTTACCACATCTTTATCTAACTTTTTAAATTCTTTGTAGGCATTATTATAATGATTAACTGTCGTGGACATGCTAATACCTAACTTTTTCATAAAATCATCATAACTTAATAAATGCCGGCTTAATTTTTCCACATTAGCCCTGATCGTTTTGGCGCTTTCTTCAATTTGCAAAGCGCGCAAACCCTGAAGCACGGTTTGAAGATATGCTAAAAACGAAGTCGGAGAAACAATTATCACATGCTTTTCTTTAAAAGCATATTCAATCAAATCTCTTGTATTAACCTGCACCGCGCCCACTTTATTAATCAGTAAATCATAATAAATCGCCTCGCTTGGAATAAACATAAACGCGAAATCCATCGTTTTTTCACCCGGCTTAACGTATTTAGAAGTTTCATCAATCCGATTCTTTAAATCCTGCTTAAATTGCTTTTCCAGTCTTTCCTTTATTTCCGCGTCCGAGCAATTTATAATCTTTTCGTAATTTTCCAGAGAAAACTTGGAATCAACCGGAATGATTTTATCTTTGACAAAAACCACGGCGTCAACAATTGAGCCATCTTTAAAAGGATATTGCATCTGATAAGAATTCGGCGGTAAAACATTTTTTAAAGTTTCTTCAAGATAATATTCGCCCAAAACCCCACGCTGTTTCGGATTTTTTAAAATATCCTGCAAGTTCTGGAGTTGCGCGGAAAAGTTTACCACCTGCTTATTGGTCTCTTCAAGTTTAGTGAGCCCGGCCACCACGTCGGCAATCTGTTTAGCCGACTGTCCGGTTATTCCCTGCACCGTTCTGATTGTCTGGCTGAATTGCTCCTGCGTCACGCGGTGCGTTTCTGATAACTTGCTGTCCATGGCCTGCCGCAATTCCTTGTTTTGCTCCGCCAGTTGCGACAGTCTTTCCATCATAGTTATAAGTTTTTCTTCTCCGCCTCCGGATTTTTTCCGCAACAAAAGAAGGATAATGGCAATTACCCCAAGAACTAAAATTATTAGCAAAAATGTAATTAATTGGCTCGACATTCTTTAATCTTAAGAATCTTAAGAGTCTTAAAAATCCCAATAATCTCATTCCCATATTAACAATATTATCTGGGTTCGGCAAGGGTAAAAAAAGAAGCCTCCATGAATGCGAAGGCTTCTCGTAAATGAATCATATTCCTTTATTATTTTCTTTCATTAAAGGGTTTAAAATCCCTAAAGAACATTTCGATTAATAAACGGGGACCGAATGGCACCTTTCCGAAATGCCGTATTTTGCCGTCCGGCGCGCGAAAATTAATTCCGGTCGGAAAAAATTGCACTGGCCAAACGAAAAATACGACCTCAACTACGTCCGCCTGCTCGAAAATTAATGAAGTGCCATGATAAATATTACCGGCTGACGGAGTAATTTCCGGCGAAGAACTAACGAACACTTTATTCCGAGCGCTAATCTGTTTGAGCTTTTCTTCCGTGAAAAAAGCCCAATAAATTTTTTTATCGCGCACCCTAAATTCCCATTTTGCCATTCCATCCAGAAAAGGAACAGCTATCGCCGAATCCACCGGGCAAAAAACAACATCGGACAAATCCGCCGCCACGGCCACGGGCATTTCGTCTTCTCCAAAAACTGTATTGGAAAATGAAACGCAAAACGCGGCCAAAATCACGAGTCGAACCAAATTTTCTTTCATTGGAATGCCCTCTAAATTAGAGTGAGATTTTTAAACATAGGAAAGATCAACTCTACTTATTATCACTTTTTTTTGCCTTTGTCAATGACTTTTTATAATTATTACATTGTATTGGCCAAAAAATAAGAGAGCGCTTTCTTCGCTCTCTTTTCTTGATTTCCCCTTACATATTATAAATCTTTTGCTGCCCATGCCGCCTCTTTAGTTAACACGAGTTCACAATGGAAATAAGTGATTTCTCCCTTTACCCTCGCAACATTATACTTACCGGGAAAAGTAAATCCCATAGGAATGACTTCTGCGATATTGTCGTTCGCTTTTATAACACAACAGACCGGAAAGCGAATGGGATCATAATAAGGAACTTTCTTTTTTACTTCGTTAAAATTAAATTCATTCTCATGAACGAGTAAAAATACAATCGCGACCATTGGCGATTCTTTCCAATTAGCGCTGGGAAAAGCCAAGACATAAGAATCCTCACTCTGCGAACCTTCAATATGAAGAATAATTTCAGGAACAATTTTGCCTTTCTGGTCAAACCCCAGCCAGACATCTACCTTCACTGTGTCCAAAACTGATTCCGACGATAATCCTGATGAAATCGCATCTTGCCCAAAAGTAAGATCTGAAAAGAGCATCGCGGCCAAAAAGCAAGCCGCCAAAACCGCAAATTTTTTTGCCATCAGACTGCCCCCTCTGTTTAGACAGTTAACCGCGAAAATCAAATGAGAATATAAAAATTTGTCTAAATATTTTATTCATCCTAACAATCCCAAAAATCCCAAGAGTCTTAATAATCACAACGCCCTACACCCATGTCACGCAAGCCACCTTATCGCTTGCTTCTTTAAATCGCATTAATCTTACGCCCTGCGTATCGCGGCCTAATTGGTTAACGGATTTAAACGGCAGGCGGATAACCTGGCCTTTTTCCGAAATCACGATTAAATCTTTTTCCGCCATAGATTCGGTATTAACGATAAAAGCGTTCACCAGCTTACCGGTCTTGCTTGTTACCTTGGCGGTCTTAATTCCGGATCCGCCCCGGCCCTGAACTTTATAAAATCCTAAAGCGGTCCGTTTGCCAAAGCCCTGTTCCATAATCGTTAGGACCTGATATTTTTTCATTTTTTCTTTATCGCCCTTAATAATTCCCATACCAATCATAATATCATCTTTCTTTAACCGGATCCCCCGCACCCCGGCGGCATTGCGGCCCATATCGCGGACATCGGATTCTTTAAAGCGCACCGACTGGCCGCCGGCCGTAATTAGCTGAATTTGGTCATTGCCGCTGGTCGGCTTAGCCCAGATTAACTTATCTTCGCCCTTTATTTTAATGGCAATCAGGCCGGACCGGCGGACGTTAGCGAAGGCCTCTAACTTCACTTTTTTTACCAGGCCCCTTTCCGTCGCGAAGAATAAAAATTTACTGTT
>JAQTSG010000008.1 GCA_028711415.1 Patescibacteria group bacterium
CAATATGTCCTTTATTCTGATATTGTTAGTTATCTCCTTCGCCACGATTTTACGGGTGGAAAGTTACAGTTTAAAAACTATACTGCCGAAACTATTAATAATGGCTATTTTGATAAATTTTTCTAAAACTATTTTTGGGCTTTTAATAGATTTTTCCCAGGTAATAATGCTTACTTTTGCCAATTCTTTTAAAGAAGGCGGCGGCTGGTTTATTAATATGTTCAGAATAGACGCTTGGAGCGAGGTGTCAAAGATATCAGCTGCACAGGATGCGAAAAATTGGGGGGCTGATACTTGGGGCACGGCTTTAGCGGTTATAGCCGGAGTTATCGCCGCCATTATTACTTTGGTTATCGTAGCCGCGGTGCTGGCGGTTTTAGTGATGAGGATAGTTATGCTTTGGATATACACGATTCTTTCCCCCCTGGTCTTTTTAGGATTTGCCTTCCCTCCCTTGCAAAAATACACTGGCCAAATTTGGGAAGATTTTACCAAGCAATTAGTAATTGGTCCGGTTTTGGCTTTTTTCCTTTGGTTATCCCTTACGACTGCGAGCGATAGTTCCTCGGCATTGTATGGCTTAGCAGCCACTAATAGCGATGATCAGCTTTGTGTTGGCATTGGCGCCTTTTTCTGCGAGAAAAATTTACAGAGTTTTATTATTGTTATCGGCCTTGTATTGGGCGGTTTGATGGTATCCCAGCAAATGGGCGGATTTATAGCCAAAGCGGCCGGCAGCGGGACAAAATTAGCTACCGGAGGCCTTAAATTCGGTGGAGACTGGGCCGGCCGAAAATTCGCTTTATTTAAAGGGTTTGAATATGGCAAGCCGGATGAAGAAACCGGCGAAACAAAAAGAATTTTCAGGGGATTTGAAGTAAGGCCATGGAAAATTTATGCGGGAGTAAAAGAGTCGTTGAAGGATAAAGCGGCGGACGAAGAAGCAGACGCGGAGGCAAAAGCGGGGGCGGAGTTGCGCGAAGGCAGATTATTGGGCGCGCTCGGAGCGTCAAGGGATTTTACGGAAGCCGCGGCGCATGGATTTTTATATAATAAGGCTTGGCGGCCGGGCGAGAAGGGAGTTATATCTTCAACCATAAGAGCGAAGCAAGCGGGTAAAAAAATAAAAGAATTGGAAAAAGAAAAGAGAGCGGCCGAAAGAGAATGGGATGATGACCCCGACAACACAGCAAAAATGGATAAAGTAGAAGAGATCAACAAAAAAATTGCTACAGTTAAAAAGGAAAATGAAAAATATAAAGCGCCTTATACTTTTTATGCCGACGCGAAAAGAATGGAAATAATAAATGACCAGGCGAAAAAGCTGGGCGATAATGATAATGAGGAGGATCTGGTGGAAAAATTCAATGACGCTATCAGGCAGGGGCAGAAGAATTTAGCCAGCGCGATAGTTTTACACGCGGCTAAAGTGGGCCATAGCAATGAAGTGTTGGAAATGATAAAGGTGAAAGAGGATGTTATAAATGATAAAGGCAAAACTGTTAGCAGTAAGGATAAGGGGGATACTTTTACCGCTGATAATGCCGGCTTAAAAGGCATGTTTAACCAATATTTTATTAAAGAATTGGGCATGAATAGGCAAGAGGCGTTAGCCATACAAAGTCAGTTTAGCGTTTTAGCTAAAAAGGCCAATCATTATAATCTTTCCGAAAGCGTCGGAACCAAAAATGGGCTTTTAGTTCAGCGGGATGACGCGACCCAAATGGCCCGGGCGGTTGGCGAGATGATGAAAGTGGATGTTGAGCGATTATTAAGGCAGTTTAACCGGCTGGGCCATGGCGGAGAAATACAGTATAATATCGGAGGTGAGGATAAAAGACTGTCTGATTTTAACCAGCAGGCCGAATCAGCTTTTTTTAAGCTAGCCGCTTCCTGGCATCAGGAAGTAATTGACAGGCAAAGGTTTAATATGAATTACGCGCAAAATCTTTATAATACTTATAAGGTTGAGCGAGAAATTGAGGGAGTAGCCGGCTATGAACCGAACAAAGATCTTAAAGAAGCAATCACTGGTCCTTTTAAAAGTATCTTAACATCCGTAAAAGATTCAGGAAATATAGATGAAAAATATATTGATAAGACCGGAGAAGAAAATACTTATGGGCAGTTAGCTTTAGAAACCCTTAGATACGGCCAAAAAAAATATGAGGCGGCAGTATATTCTGACTATCAGGCGAGGATAGCGCAGGAAAAAAATAAAGACAAGAAAAAAATGTTGGAGGCCGAGCTTGAAAAAGAAAAAGCAATTGGCAAGGCTCTTGAAGAGGAGATTACTAAACAATTAGAAGCTATTCCAGAGTATGTGGCGGCTCTAAAAAAGAGGAATAAGAATCCGAAAATGACAAAGGAAAAAGTGGATGATTATCCAGGTTAATTTAAAAAAGTGGTTTAGAGTTTTATTGTATTCATAGAATTTTATATTTATGCTGATCAGCGAAGCGCAATTAAATGATAAGAATTTTTTTAAAGAGATTGAAGAAAAATCCCGGGATTTTATTGATTATGACCAATTTCGCGAAGCTTATGACTTAGCGAAATTATTAGAGCAATCCCTTGACCAGGCGAAAGATTTTAAAGACAGAAATTATGAATTATATCATTTATACGAGGACATAATTATAAAAATGAAATGGGTTGGCCTGCCGATTATGACGGAAAATATGGCGGAAGACTATTTCCAAAATCATTTGGCAAAGATTTTTAAGATTTCTTGGTATACTTTTGATAATTTATGGCGCAAACTGGAAGCGATTTTATTAAGCATAATGGTTTTTAGCGAGAGGGACAAATTTAAAAAGAGGTTAGCGCAGGCCCTGCTTAATAACCAGGAGAAAATAACCAGTAATAAGATAATCACTAATAACCAGGAAAAACAGCCGACGATTGCTAATTGGATGCAGGATTATATTAGCAATTTAGGCACCGGCAAAATAAACAAATTAGCCAGGACGCAATATTTAATTAATGGCAAGAACATAAAAAATTTAACCGAAGAAGAAAGGAAAAAAATAAAGACTCTTTTTGATTTATATGAAAAATTGAAATTATCTTCGCTTACTCTAGAAGGTGTTGAGGAAGAAATACCCGTGGATGACCCCGGGCATGAAGGCGTAATTAAAGGAGGGGTTTTTGAACCCTATAAAGAGCCGAAGACATTAAGGCCCGTGGCAGAAAAACCGGAATCCCCTAAAGGCGGTTTAGACGAGACGGTTGAGTTGCAAAAAATGCTTGCCCAATACCCGGCCGGAAGTTTAGAGAGAAAAGCAGTGGAGGAAGAGTTGAGGAAACTGGAATTAGGAAATAAAAAATAAAAGTAATTTCTAATTTCTAATTCACCTAATTTCTAATAAAATGCCAAATAGCAAAGGTTCTGTAAAGTATGATTTAGAAGAGAGAACGGCAAGATTTGGTGAAAATATTATTGAGTTTGCCAGAAAGTTATTAAAAGATGATATTACCAAGCGCATTATTCCGCAATTAGTGGGAGCCGGGACGGCAATTGGCTCTAATTACTGTGAAGCCGATTGCGCCGAAAGCAATAAAGACTTTATCCATAAAATGGCGATTGCGAATAAAGAAGCAAAAGAAGCTAAACATTTTTTGAGAATGTCGGCTAAAGCTTGCCCTGAATTATCTCCTGAAGCGCGGATACTTTGGAAAGAGGCGCATGAGCTTAATTTAATATTTACGACTATTATAAAGAACGCAAAGAATACTGAAAAGAAAAAAATATGAATTAGGAATTTTAGCCTTTTTAATTTTATTAGAAATTAGAAATTAGGTGAATTAGGAATTGTATATTTATCTAATTTTTTACTTCTAAATTCTTACTTTATATCATTCCTAATTCGCCATTTAAAGCCGAAAAAACATGAAAAATGATAAAAAGATTTTAGTAAGCGGGTCGCTGGTCTATGACAGAATCATGGATTTTCCCGGAGAATTTAAGGACCATATTTTGCCAGACAAGATTCATATATTAAACGTAAGCTTTACTATAAACAAGCTGCGGGAGAGTTTCGGCGGCACGGCCGGCAATATCGCTTATAATCTGTCCTTATTGGGAGAAAAACCGATAATTTTAGGAATGGGTGGGGCGGATTTTTTTAAATACGAAAATTGGCTAAAAAAGCAGAAGATAGACGTTTCCAGAATTAAAAAGTCTGAAAAAGAGCTGACGGCGAGCGCTTATATTATCACGGATAAAGCGGATAATCAGATTACAGGTTTTTATCCCGGCCCAAGAGATATAGAAAATTGTCGAAGGGTAGTGGCTTTAATTAACCCCCCTACCCCCCTTTCGAAGGGGGGCATGATGGGAGATGGCCTGGCTATTATTTCGCCCGACCTAGTTGCCAGAATGCTGGAATATGTTAAAATATTCAAGCGATATAAATTTCCCTATATTTTTGATCCCGGGCAGCAGATCACCAGTTTTTCCAAAAAAGAATTAAGGTGGGCCATAACCGGCTCCAGAGTTTTAATCGGCAATGACTACGAAATTCAACTGATTCTAAAAAAACTGGCCATAAATTTGGCCGGACTGGAAAAGATGACGGAAATACTGGTAATTACCAAGGGCGCTCGAGGTTCGGAAATTCATAGTGATAGCAAGATCATAAGAATTCCTCCAGCTAAGCCGAAAAATACTTCTGACCCGACCGGAGCCGGCGACGCTTACCGGGCCGGGTTAATAAAAGGTTTGGCGGAAGGCTGGCCATTAGAGAAAACCGGGCGGCTAGCCGGTCTGGTGGCGGTCTATACGGTAGAGAAGTATGGGACGCAAACACACTATTTCAACTGGAAGGAATTGGAGAAGAGATATAAGGAGAACTATAGAGAAAGTTTATATTTTTTTTCTTAATGAAAAATTTAAAAATCAAAATGAAAAATTAAGGTATCCCGCTACGCGGGATGAATTTTTAATTTTAAACTGTCATTTTACATTTTGAGATTTACATTTTAAATTTTATAAGTAATAAGATGATATTTATGAAGTATGATATTAAAAATATAAAGATGTCAGCCGGTGGCAAAAAACGCATAGAGTGGGCGGAAAAAGATATGCCGGTTTTAGGCAAGGTAAGGGAGGAATTTCTAAACAAAAAACCTTTTGCTGGCAAAAAAATGGCGGCTTGTTTGCATATTACGGCCGAAACCGCTAATTTAGCCAGGACCCTGAAAGCGGGCGGGGCCGATATTGTTTTATGCGCTTCCAACCCTTTGTCCACGCAGGATGACGTGGCGGCGGCTTTGGTGAATGATTATAAAATTTCAGTTTTTGCCGTAAAAGGCGAAGACAGAAAAACCTATTATAAGCATTTACGAGCGGCTTTAGCGCATAAGCCGGTTATTACTATGGACGATGGGGCGGATTTAATTTCTCTGCTTCATAGCGAATTCAAAAATTGGGCGCCGAGAATTTTAGGCAGTATGGAAGAAACCACGACCGGCGTAATCAGGTTAAAATCTTTGGAAGAAAGCGGCAAATTAAAAGTGCCGATTATCGCCGTGAACGACGCTCGCACTAAAAATTTATTTGATAACCGTTATGGCACGGGCCAGTCAACCATTGACGGCATAATTCGGGCAACCGATATTTTGCTTGCTGGTAAAAATGTAGTTTTAGCCGGTTATGGCTGGTGCGGCCGGGGAATGGCGACGCGGGCGCGCGGCATGGGCGCTAAAGTGATTATTACCGAGGTAGATGAAATTAAGGCCTTAGAAGCGGCTATGGACGGCTTTGCGGTTATGTCTATGAGCCAGGCGGCTAAAATTGGAGATCTTTTCTGTACCTTAACCGGTGATATAAGAGTAATTAGAAAAGAACATTTTGAAGTTATGAAAGACGGGGCTATCGTCTGCAATTCCGGGCATTTTGACGTGGAAATTGATATCCCGGCTTTGGCTAAGATGGCCAAAAAAATAAATAAAAATGTAAGAAATTTTGTGGACGAATATGTAATAAAAACTAGAAACACAAAAACACAAAAACACAAAAACATCTATCTTCTAGCACAGGGGAGATTGATAAATTTGGCGGCGGCGGAAGGGCATCCAGCTTCGGTAATGGATATGAGTTTTTCCACCCAGGCCTTGGCCGCCGCATACGTGGCGGAGAGTAAAAAGAAGCTGGAAAACCGAGTTTATAATGTTCCGGCAGACATTGAAAATCAGGTGGCTAAACTGAAATTAAAATCAATGGGAATTGAGATAGATAAATTAACGCCGGAGCAGGAAAAATATTTGAAGTCGTGGGAAATCGGCACTTAAATTAAAGTAAAAAGTTATAAAGTTCATAAAGTTATAAAGTTGCTTAATTTATGGCACTCCGAAAACTTTATGGACTTTATAACTTTATAAACTTTTAACTAATAATTTTAATAAACAAGTTTATGAGCGAGAAGAATATTAAGTTAATCACCTCGGAGTCCGTGACCGAGGGCCATCCGGATAAAGTTTGCGACCAAATCAGCGACGCGGTTTTAGACGAGATGTTAAAACAAGACCCGGACAGCCATACCGGCATAGAATGCTTCTGCACGACCGGTTTGGTTTTAGTCGGCGGCGAAGCTAAAACCAGAGCTTATGTTAATCTGGAAAAAGTTGTCAGAAGAGTTTTGCGGGAGATCGGTTATGATAAGCAGGAATATGGATTTTGCAGCGATGATGTTGGTGTCATCGCTACTTTGCATGAGCAAAGCCCGGATATTGCTCAAGGCGTTGAAGGTACGGGCGATTATAAAGAACAAGGCGCCGGCGACCAGGGTTTGATGTTCGGCTATGCCACAAACGAAACTCCGGAATTTATGCCTTTGCCTATAGTGCTGGCTCATAAACTCACAAAAAAATTAGCCCAAGTCAGAAAAGAAGGAGTTTTGCCTTATTTGCGGCCGGATGGCAAAAGCCAGGTAACTGTGCAATATGAAGACGGGAAAGCTACCAGAATTGAAACCGTGGTAATTGCCGCTCATCACAGTGAAAAAATAGAAGAAGAAAAATTAAGGGCGGATATAAAAGAAAAAGTAATAAAACCGATCTTAGGCGATTTATTTGATGACAAAACTAAAGTTTTCATAAACTCCACCGGCCGTTTTGTTTTCGGCGGACCGCCGGCCGATGCCGGTTTAACGGGGAGAAAAATTATCGTTGACACTTATGGCGGGGTCGGGGCTCATGGCGGCGGGTGCTTTTCCGGTAAATGCCCGACTAAAGTAGACCGTTCCGGCGCTTACATGGCCAGGCACGCGGCGAAAAATATCGTAGCGGCCGGCTTAGCGGAAAAATGCGAACTCCAGGTGGCCTATTCTATCGGCGTGGCGGAGCCGGTCGGAATTTATGTAAACACTTTCGGCACCAACAAAATTCCGGAAGAAAAAATTATTGATTTGATAAAAAAGAATTTTGATTTCCGGCCCAAAGCCATAATTGATTATCTTAATTTAAAGAGGCCAATTTACCAGAAAACCGCGGCTTATGGACATTTTGGCCGCGATGATAAAGATTTTATCTGGGAGAAAACGGATAAGGCGGAACTGTTAAAGAAAGAAGCGGGATTATAATAGCTAAATTAAAAAATCAAATCTCAAAATGTAAAATGACATTTAAAAATGTTAAAATTAATAATTTTATAATTTTACATTGTCATTTTGATTTTTGATTTTTACATTTTGATATCATTTGTGGCTCTGATTTATTATCTATTATGGAGAAAGTTATGTGCTTCGGCACCTTTGATAATTTGCATCCCGGTCATTTATCATACTTAAGTCAGGCTAGGGGATACGGAGACTATTTAATTGTAATTGTGGCTCGTGATGTGAATGTGAAAAAGTTAAAAGGAAAATTTCCGCGCCAGAAGGAAAAATCGCGGTTAGGGAAGATAAAAAATATAAGTTTTGTTGATAAGGCCGTTTTGGGCCAGCTAAAGGATAAATTTAAAGTAATAAAGAAATTCAGGCCGTCAGTTATTTGTTTAGGATATGACCAAATGGTTAATATTAATGGACTGAAAAAATTTTTTTCTGGTAAAATTATTAGGTTAAAGCCGTATAAGGAGAATGTCTATAAGTCTTCAAGGTTATCTAAAATAAATGGAGGGCAAGCGCGGGAAGTCTAATCTTCTCGCCTTTAGTTTATGTTTGGATTTCGTTTAGAAAAGAAGAGTCTTATTGGCGCCGGAGCTATAATGCTGGCCGCCCTGTTTTGGAGTTTAGATGGAGTTTTTATCAGGCCGAAATTTTATAGTCTGCCGCCGTCTTTAGTGGTTTTTTTGGAGCATTTTTTGGGGTTCATAGTTTTAGCTCCTTTTTTAATTTTGGGTTGGTCTAAGGTAAAGCTCCTTAGGAAAAAAGACTGGGGAGCGATTTTTTGGGTAAGTATTTTTGGCGGATTGCTTGGGACGCTAATGATTACCAAGGCGTTTTTTGCCGCGATTGACGGCGAAGTTACTTTTGCTACTGTCGTGATCTTACAGAAACTGCAGCCGGTCTTTGCCCTGATTATGGCGCGTCTGATTTTAGGGGAAAGACTTAGCCGCCGTTTTTATCTCTGGGCCGCTTTCGCCATCGTCGCCGCTTATTTTTTGGCTTTTGGCAAAACCGGTTTAAGTTTTGGCCAGTTGAATTTTTCCCACGAGGCCGCCTGGTTTGCGATTCTCGCCGCTTTCGCTTTTGGCTCTTCCACGGTTTTTGGCAAAAGGATTGTTAACCACCTTGATTTTAAATCCACCACGGCCTTGCGTTTCGGCCTTACAAGTTTACTGGCCTTTTTTCTTATTTTATCTAACGGAGATTTGTTTAAGATAGGCGAGGTAGGTGGCCTATACTGGAAACTTTTGGCAGTAATAGTTTTTACGAGCGGAGCCGGAGCGATGTTTATTTATTATTTTGGCTTAAAAAGAATAACCGCTTCAACCGCGACCATCTGCGAGCTGGCCTGGCCTTTATCCTCGGTTATTTTAGACTATCTACTTAATAAAAATATTTTAACCAGCGGGCAGATTATTGCCAGCGCAGTTTTGCTTTTATCTTTCTTTATGGTGGTTAAAGAGGGCGGCAAAAAAATTGAATTTGAGGCAAGGGTCATAAAGGGAATGGGCCGGGGAGAAAAAATCGGCCTGCCGACAATTAATCTTGACCAGGTTAATTTAGACATAGATTACGGAGTTTACTTGGTAGAGGCGGAAATCGACGGGGTAACCCATAAAGGATTACTGCATTTCGGCCTAAAAGAGACTTTTGGCGAGGCCGCTTCCGCCGAACTGATTATTAGGGAATATATTTTGAATATTACCCAAAAAAATGTTAAAATAAAGGTAGGCCACAAAATAAGGGAGATAAGGAAATTTAACAGTCAAAATGAGCTGAAAGAGCAAATTAATAAGGATCTAGAGGAGTTAATGGACAAATAGAGTATCAAACGGGTTAGTCGAAAGTTTGTAAAGTTATAAAGTTCATAAAGTTATGAAGTTGATTAACCCATGATATTCCAAAGACTTTATAAACTTTATAACTTTATTAACTTATTACTCAATAACAAAGTGTTTGATTATCTGCAAAAATTTAATCAGTTGCCTAAAAATCTGCGGGACAAAGTCTCAACGTCTTTGGTAATGGCGGCGATTGATGAACTGGAGAAGAAATATAATGTAAGTTTGGCATCCCTAGTTATGAGGGTGATGATAAAAGAAGTGAGACTGCCTGATTTAGCTGGTTATTTTATAGAAAAAGAGAATTTAGACCCGGGCAAATCGGAAGAGCTGGCGAAAATAATGGCGGAAAAAATTTTTACTGGCGTTAAAGATTATCTGGGAGCCGAAGCTGGCGGGGGAGAAAAAAAGCCGGAGGCCCTTCGTCAAACTTTCTCCGGCTCCGCCTCACTGGCGGATTTGGCGGATAAGCGGGGCGGGGAAGAAAAGCCCGCTAAAGTTGAAGCTAAAAGAGAAGCGACTCCGGCTGTTGAGGGAGCGAGTTTTTTCTTTTCCTCCGAAGATGAGGAAGAAATAAGAGAATTAACGAAAAAGATAAACGGAGAATTTAAAGTATCTTTAACAGATGAGGAAATTGAGGATAAGTTAAATAAAATTATTACCTCTTCCCAGATAAATTTTGGCAGTCAAGAACTTTTAGACCGCTTCCGAAGTATTTTAAAAACTTATTTGCGGGGCATAAGAGACAGGATTGAAACTAAGCAGACTTTAAAGAAAATTTTTTCCGACGGCGGTTTGGGTTTTGATGATAATTCAGCTGATGAGGTTTTAAAGATTACCGACAGTCTGGCGGGAGGGAAAGAAATTTCTCTAAGGCCGCCGTTAAAGATAAGATTGCCCGAGGATAGAATGGCCGGCAAAGAAATGGAAGAGAAAACCGGCGCTTTAAAAAATATTGGAATGCGGGATGTTGATTATAGTTTTTCTTCTTTGGCAGCCCCCAAAGAAAAAAAAGAAGATGTCTCTGGCCCGCCGGTTAATCTGCCAACAGAAGAAAAAGTAAGAGAAGAGCCGATAAAATTAGATATAAGCCATGAAATCTCACCTCCGCCTCCCATGGTTATAAAAAAACCGCCGGTCGTTGACAGAATAAAAGTGGTTAAGCCCAGCCGTCCGGAAGTAAAAATTCCGGGCAAAGATGATGTTTTTCTAAAAACGCCGGAACCGGAAAAACCGGCAGCAAAGGCGCCTTCGCGGACGCCCACGCCTATCATAAGCGCGGGTAAGAGAAAAATGGAAGATGTAAAATATATTCCGCCTAAGGTAATGAACCCGATAGATGAATTGCGGTATATGGATCTAATAAATTTCCGGCGTCTTAGCCCGGAAGCGGAGAAACAGATAGCGAAAATAAGGGAGAAAATAAACCTCTTAGAGGAGGAAAATTACAGTCGGCGGATAGAAGGAGTGAGGGGTTGGCGTCAAAGTCCGGTAAATAGACTATATCTTTCCCTTGGCCAGCAAAGCATTAGCGAGAGGAAGCCGGTTGATGCTATAATAGAAGAAAGGAAAAATACCGGCCAGGATTATTTAACTTTAGAAGAATTTAAAGCCATAATGGATTTAAACAAAGAATTACGGTTCTAATCCTTATCTTTTAATGGTTATGCTATAGGTTTTAATGTTTTTCTTTGAAATGAGTTAAATTTTTAAAATCCAAAGTTCTAAATCCCAATTTCCAACCCGCCTGCAACGCAAGCTAGCGAGCGGGCAGGTAAAACCCCAAATAAAAAGTACTTCAAGATTATTTTTTGCTGAATTATAATTTTTGGCTTGGGATTTGGAGCTTTATTGGAAATTTGGACTTGGTCATTGGGATTTTCTATCTTTTATTTTTAGCAATAATTACTAATTAATTACTAACTAACGTGCAACAATTCACTATTCCTCAATTCATTGATGTTGAAGATAAAATAATTGGCCCAGTAACGACCAGGCAATTTATAATCCTTTTGGCCGGATTTCTGTTGATGGGTATAAGTTATAAGTTATTTGATTTTTCTTTATTCCTTACGATTAGCGTCCTTACTCTGCTGATAACCGGAACTTTCTCTTTTGTGAGGATAAACGGCCGGCCCTTTCACTTCTTTATTCTGAATGTGATCCAGACTTTAAAACGGCCTAAATTGCGGGTGTGGTATAACGAACTTTCTCCACGGGAGAAGGAAGGATACGAGCTGGACGAGAAAGAAATAATAAAGCAGACTCCTCTGCCCGTCACTAAAATTCAGCCGAATATGTCTCGGTTGGCTGAATTATCTCTGATAGTTGATACGCGGGGGGAGTATAAGGGGGAAGAAGGGAGAGAGACGGAAATTACGGCCGTTAAATAAATTTTAGAAAGACTATGGCTAAAAATAAAACAGCTAAAAATAAATCCGTTGTTTCTTCCCAGAAATATCTTGACATTGCCGAAATAAGGGAAGACACCGTAATTATGCGGGATAATACTTTGCGGGCGGTTTTACTGGTTTCCAGCATTAATTTTGCTTTAAAAAGTGAAGATGAGCAGGGAGCGATAATTTCTTCTTACGTGAGTTTTTTAAATAACATTGATTTTCCTTTGCAGATCGCGATCCAATCCCGGGAGCTTGATATCAACGGTTATCTTGAGCAATTAAAGCAGAAGGAAAAAGAGCAGACAAACGAACTTCTTAAAATACAGACAGCTGAATATACCCAGTATATAGAAGAATTGGTTTCTATGGCGAAAATTATGAATAAGCGTTTTTACGTGGTTGTTCCCTATGACCCGGTATCAGACAAGAAAAAGAATTTCTTTTCCTCCCTTTTGGAAGTTTTAAAGCCGGCGACTCTGATTAAAATGAAAGAAGAAAGATTTTTAAAATATAAAGTTGAATTGGGCCGGCGGGTAGAGAATGTTATGAGCAGTTTAGCTTCAACCGGTTTAAACGCCGTTCAGCTTGATACCCAGAGTTTAATTGAACTTTATTATAATACCTATAACCCGAAGACTTCTAAGAATCAAAGACTGGCTGATGTAAAAAATTTGCGGGTAGCTGAATAATTTATATGAGATATGTTCAATTTTAATAAAGGCAAAGAAATAAAGGCGGAAAAGGGGCGGGAAAGTAAGCCGGCTATTGAAGCTAATCCGAAAGTAGTGAGAGAAATTATTGAGGAGGAAAAGACTTTCCGGCGCGGGGTTTTATCAATAAACGATTTAATCGCCCCGGCCAGCATGGAAGTTACTCCCGACTTCTTGCGGATGGGAGAAGCCTATATCCGCACTATCTTTGTTATAAATTATCCGCGGTATATCACGGTTGGCTGGTTCGCGCCGATTATAAATCTAAATTCCACCTTTGACGTGGCGATGTTTTTCTACCCGGTAAGCAGTTCTTTAATTTTAAAGCAGCTAAAAAATAAAGTCGGGGCTTTAGAGGCGCAAATTGTTTCTGACGCGGAAAAAGGAGCGGCCAGGGATCCTTTAAGGGAAACAGCTTTAAGGGATATTGAGGCCTTGCGGGACGCTTTAACCCAGGGCATAGAAAAATTTTTTCAGTTTTCTTTGTATGTGACGATTTATGCTGACAGTAAAGAGGAACTAAACCAGTTGTCGGATAAAATTGAAAATATTTTCGGTTCCCGCCTGGTTTATTCCAAAAGAGTTTTTTATCAGGCGGAGCAAGGATTTAATTCAACCCTTCCCTTGGCTAACGATGAGCTTTACATTACGTTTAACATGAACTCTTCGCCGGTAGCTTCTTCTTTTCCTTTTATTTCCTCGGAATTGACATCTGATAACGGCATTCTTTATGGCATAAATAGGCATAATAACAGCTTGATTTTATTTGACCGTTTTAGTTTGCAGAATGCTAATACCGTTGTTTTCGCCACTTCCGGCGCCGGCAAAAGTTATGCCATTAAACTGGAAGTTCTGCGTTCTCTGATGCTCGGCACAGAGGTAATAATTATTGACCCGGAATATGAATATAAGCATCTATCAGACGCGGTCGGCGGGACTTATATCAATATTTCCTTATCCAGCGAAAATAAAATCAACCCTTTTGATTTGCCCCGGGCTATTGGCGGAGATGCCAAGCCGGAAGATATAATCAGAAGCGCGGTCATTACGCTTAAAGGTTTGGTAAGACTTATGCTGGGGGGCTTGAGCCATGAAGAGGATTCTATTGTTGACCGGGCGCTCCTTGAAACTTACGCCAAGAAGGACATTACGCCGGAATCAGACCTGGCTAAAATAGAACCGCCGATTATGCAGGATTTTCAGGAAATACTGGACGGAATGGAAGGTGGGGCGGACTTGGCCCTGCGCCTGCGCAAATATACGGAAGGAACTTTCGCCGGCCTTCTTAATAATTTAACTAACGTGGAGATGAATAACCAACTGGTCTGCTTTTCCGTCCGTGATTTAGAAGATGAATTAAGGCCGATGGCTATTTATACGATTGTAAATTATATCTGGAATATCGTCCGGTCAGAAACGAAAAAGAGGGTTTTAGTGATTGATGAGGCCTGGTGGCTGATGCAGCACGAAGATAGCGCTAAATTTATTTTCGCTTTAGTCAAACGTTGCCGCAAATATTATCTTGGCGTCACGACAATTACGCAGGATGTTAATGATTTTTTAACCTCCCCTTACGGCCAGGCGATTGTTACCAATTCTTCCCTGCAGCTTCTTTTAAAGCAATCGCCGGCGGCTATTGAATTAGTCCAGAAAACCTTTGCTTTAACCGAGGGAGAAAAATATTTACTTCTTGAAGGCGGAGTCGGGGAAGGGATATTCTTCGCCGGCCGCAAGCACGCGGCTATAAAAGTCGTGGCTTCTTACGCGGAAGATCAGCTTATAACCTCCGACCCCCGCCAACTATTAGAAATTGAGGAAGCTAAAAAGGAGTTTGAAGCCAGTTTAGAAGGAGGCGAGGGCGGGGAGGAAGCCGGTCCGGAAGAGGCCGGAGTCTAATATTATTTTTAAGTTTATGACAAAGAAACTTTTAAATTTTATTATTATTACTATCGCAATAGCCGCTTTAGCCGGAATTATTTATATTATATTTTTCCATGACTTCACCGGAAAGAATCTAATAAGCGGGGAGAAAAAAGTTTCTTCTCCGTCGGCGGAAACGGAAGGGGAAGGAGTTATAGTCTTATCTAGCGAAAACCAGAAAGATTTATCGGCCGGCGGAGAAGGAATAAGCGAAAGCGAAATTGTCCGGGAAAGTTTAAAAAGAATGGCAATTGCTTTCGCGGAAAGGTTCGGCAGTTATTCCAATCATTCAAACTACAGCAATATTTCCGACCTGAAAGTCTTTATGACCGGCGCTATGCAGGTCTGGGCTGATAGGTTTATAGAAGAAACAAAAGCTGAGCGAGGAACAAGCGATGTTTATTACGGCATTACGACTAAAGCGATCGCGAGCGAGATAAAAGAAATTGACGAGAGCGCGGGACAGGCGGAAATTTTAGTAAAAGCCCAGAAACGGGAAGCGAGCGGCACTATGGATAATACTGCGGTAACCTATCAGGATATTTTAATATCTTTCGCGAAAGAAAATAGTTTTTGGAAAGTTGATAGGGCTGAATGGCAGGAGAAATAAACCCGCCTTTTTATTAAAAGGGACTGTCGCCGAATGTGCTTTTGAAGCGAAATTGGCAAAATTTGTGATAAATTTTTCAAATAAATTTTAAGGTTTATATGAAATATAAGCCGAAAAATTTTTTGGAAAATTTAGCCGAATTTTGAAAATTGCAGCCAAAATGACATTCGGCGACAGTCCCTAAAAGGTGTTTCACACTCTATAGGGCGTGAAACACCAAAATATTATGTCTTTCCAGAAAAAAGAAACCCCCGTTGGAATTATTCCGAAATTCGTCCCTGCCCGAAAGCAGCGGAGTGCCATTCCTGACGGAGTGAAATTTCCCACAAGATTATTTGTAATTGCTGCTTTAGGCAATTTTATTTTATTATTTATCTTTTTTTCCGGCCTGAAGCTGAATCTGGCTAGTTCTCAAGCTGGCAGTGACGAAGTGGCCGGGATTTATCAGGGTAGCGGGACCGAAGACCCTTTAATAACCAAGGTGCCTGGGCTGGCAGACGTTCTGGATGGGCCGATTATAAACGGCTCTGACCCGAGTTTAGGGCCGGAGGAAGCGCCGGTCGTTATTACCTATTTCGCCGATTACGAATGCCGCTATTGCCAGAAGCAGGAAGTAGTGATAAAAAAGGCCGTGGAAAAACATAAAGATAAAATACGGCTGGTCTGGAAAGACTATCCGGAAAGAGATGCCGCCTCCGGTTCTTTCTCCGCGGCCGTGGCTGGACGTTGCGCGCAGGAACAAGGGCAGTTTTGGCCCTTCCACGACCTGCTTTTTAAAAACAGCGAAGAATTAAGCAAGGATTTATTCATTGCTTTAGCCGAAAAACTTAATTTAAGAAAAAGTCTTTTTTCCGGATGTCTTAGAGATAATGAAATAAGCCAGCTGGTAAAGAGTAATATTTTAGAAGCCGAGGCCCTGGATATAAAAGGCGTGCCGTTTATTTTTATCAATCAGCGGGAAGTTATGGGAGAAGCGACCGAAGAAGACTTAAATAAAATAATTGACATTGAGTTAGATGAGTTATAATACGATTTACGCAGAAATATAATTTTGGTTGATTTTAATTTTTCTACGCATCGCAAATTGAAATTAGTAATTTGTAATTAGTAATTTGGGGTAAGGCTAAAATCATTATAATAATAGCCAAGTTACCAATTACAAATTTCAAATTGCTATCATAGATTATTATGTCAGGCAAAACCCAGAACATTTACGTTTGCGCGAACTGTGACGCCCAATTTTCCAAATGGAGTGGGCGTTGTTTAGAGTGCGGGGCTTGGGGGACTTTAAAAATGGAAACCAGGAAGCAGGAGGAGATTGATTCCCGTTTAGGCGGGAAAGCGCGGGAGAAAGAGGTAAGCCAAGCAGAAATTATAAATTTGGAAAAAATAGCGGAAAATGGTTTAAGTCGGATTAAAACAAATATCTCCGAGCTGGACCGGGTTTTGGGCGGAGGGATCGTGCCCGGTTCCTTAGTGCTTCTTGCCGGCGAACCAGGCATTGGCAAATCCACCATTGTGGCGCAATTGGCGGACGCGATTGGCAAAAGCCACGGCGACGTTATTTATCTTAGCGGTGAAGAATCAGCCAGCCAGATTAAAGCGCGGCTTGTAAGGTTAAACTGCAATTTAGAAAAAATTAAATTCATCAGCGAGACAAACGTGGAAAAGGCCATTGCCGCCATTTCTTCTCTGGCTCCGGCTTTAGTTGTTGTTGACTCAATTCAGGCCGTTTATTCAACTGAAGTTTTGGCCGAAGCCGGTGGTTTAAACCAAATCAGGGCCAGCGCGGTTAAATTTTTAGAACTGGCTAAGGAAAATAATATCGCCGTTATTTTAGTCGGCCATATTACTAAAGACGGGCAGATTGCCGGGCCGAAATCTTTAGAGCATATCGTTGACACGGTGATTTACCTGGAAACGGAAACCGCCAATAATTACCGGGTGCTGCGGGCGACAAAAAACCGCTTTGGCTCGGTTAATGAATTGGGAATTTTTGAAATGACCGGCTCGGGGTTTAAAGAGGTTATTAATCCGGGAGCGGTTTTTATTGAAACCAGCGGAGAGAAAATAACCGGGTCGGTTATAAGCTGTATTTTAGAGGGCACAAGGCCATTTTTAGTGGAAATTCAGGCCTTAGTCACTAAAACCGTCTTCGGCTATCCCCAGCGAAAGTCTTCCGGCTTTGATTTAAACCGGTTGCAAGTGCTGGCCTCGGTTCTAACCAAGAGAGCTAAAGTTAATCTTGTAAATCAGGATATAATTTTAAACGTTGTCGGTGGTTTTAGAGTTAATGATCCGGGGCTGGATTTAGCGGTTTGCCTGGCTATAACTTCAAGTCTTTTAAATCAGGTGATTGACCGGAAAACTTTGGTTTTGGGCGAAGTTGGCTTGGGCGGGGAAGTGCGCAATGTTTCAAAACTGGAGCAAAGATTGGCCGAAGCGGAAAAATTGGGCTTTAACCGCGCGCTGGCGCCGGATAGTGAGATAAAGGTAAAAAAATTAGAACTTGTTAAAATTAAGAATTTGGAAGATATGGTTGGTCAGATAGCGCAGATCGCGTAATAATCAATGTGATTCTTAAGATTCTTAGGAATTAAAACTTATCGGCTAAAAAGATTTAAGAATTAAGATTTATGATTTATGGAAGGAGGGAAAATTAAATCTTTTACAGACTTAAAAGTTTGGCAGAAAGGACATGAACTGGCGATACAAATTTATCGAGTTACCAAAAATTTCCCCAAAGAAGAAATATATTGCCTAATGAGCCAAATGAGAAGAGCGGCCATTTCCATTACCTCCAATATCGCTGAAGGTTTCGGCCGGCAAGGATATAAAGAAAAAATTCAATTCTACTATTTAGCCCAGGGTTCATTAATTGAACTAAAAAATCAATTATTACTGGCAAAAGATATAGGTTATTTAGATAAAAATGACTTTATCATTTTAGCGCAAATTGCTAACGATACTCATAGGCTATTGCAGGGTTTAATAACAGCTTCAAAAGGATTCTTAAATCTTACTTCATAAATCTTAAATCTTCGTAAAATATGAAAATTTTACCTCAAAGTTTTTATAACAGAAATACTTTGCGAGTTGCCCAAGACCTCTTGGGCTGTTTTTTAGTTATTTTGCCTGACGGCAAAAGCCCCGCTATCCCGCTTAGCGGGAGGGCACATGCGAATTCTGCCAAGCGAATCAGTAAATTTAAGATTGTGGAAGTAGAAGCTTATAACGGCCCGAATGACTTAGCCAGCCACGCCAGCCAAGGCCGAACAGAAAGAAACAACGTAATGTTTGGCGAGCCCGGGATAATTTACGTTTATTTCACTTATGGTATGCATTATATGTTAAATATCGTGACGGAAGGGAAAGAATATCCGGCCGCGGTTTTAATCAGGGCCGTGGAGCTCGTATCGCATAACGCATATCGCATAACGCATAACGTGGAACGTACAGTATATAACACGAACGGACCGGCTAAACTGACGAAAATTTTACGGATTGATAAACGTTTCAATGGTTTGCCGATTTATCTAAAAAAATACGGCCTTTGGATTGAAAGCCGTGATGAAGAATTAAAAGATTCTCAAATAAAAAAAACCACTCGCGTCGGAGTGGATTATGCCGGAAGATATAAAAATAAGAAATGGCGGTTTTATATTAAAGGTAATGAGTTTGTTTCTAAAAAATAGAGACCGCAGGCATTTGTTACCGGTTAACAAACGTTCTGCGGTCTTTTTTGGTTCGTCCCGGGTTTAAGCCGGGGTAGAGGTGGCTTCGGGTACTTTCATCCCGAATAGCTTTGCCATGTTGATTGTTCCCATACAGTACATTTCATCACTTTCGGGAACAGGAGGAATGAGTTCAAGCACGGCGGCTAATGCTCCGGCCAAATTGAACCTCTGGATAGTTTCCGAGTTCGTAATTGGGCATCCGGTTGCCTCCCGGTACTTTTCTGTGAACGTCCTTCTGAGAACGACATGGCCTTTCTTTACGGGGGTCTCATTCCCGTTTTCGGAGATAACAATCATTACTTCATCCTGATTTTCGAATATTTTTTCGTCCTTCGGAGGTTTGGAAGTCGGTTCAGAAACTGGGGGTTTGTAAATAAAATGTCTGCCGCTCAGAGGGCAAACAGCTTCCGACCCGTTCCAGTTGAGAATATGAATTCCATTCAAAAAAAGTTTTTCATCTTGAAGCATGATAATACTACTCCCTTCTCTTTCTCCCCCGCGTGAATAGTTCCACCCTCAAAAATAAAGAAGGTGGAAAGGATTAGGCGAATAAATCGCCATTTTATTCACTTTCCCTAGCTTTAAGGACTCTTTGTATTTCTGCCCTCCTTTCTCAAGAGCCCTTTTCTGTCTCACCCCCATGTGAGTCAGGCCTTTTATTGCGAAAAGATCAAATATTTCTATTATTTTTTACTTCCTTGTTTATTAGTATAGGGTAAAAATTGGTTTTTGTCAATGTTATTAATATAGGGCGGGATTTTAATGGATTATTCCAGATGAACGTCTTTTTCCCAATCTCCTAATTTTTCCGCCAGTAAAGGATAATTTTTTAAACTCGGGTCTTTATTTATAATTTTTATCGCTTCTGCCTGCGCCTCTTTCATAAGTTTATAATCAAACAAAGAGGCGATTTTTAATTCCGGAAAGCCCTTTTGGGCCGTGCCGTAAATCTCGCCGGCTCCCCGGAATTTTAAATCCATTTTTGCCAAAGCAAAGCCGTCTTGGCAGTTTGTCAGGGCTTGCAGACGTTTTACGGTTTTGTTAGATGAATTTTCCGTAAAGAGAAAACAATAAGATTGGAACTGGCTGCGCCCGACCCGACCGCGGAATTGGTGAAGCTGGGCTAACCCGAAGCGTTCCGCTCCCTCAATCATCATAATTGTGGTATTTGGCACGTCCACTCCGACTTCCACGACTGAAGTGGCCACCAGGATTTTTATTTTATTATCAAAAAATTCCCGCATGATTTTTTCTTTTTCGCTTGAACGCATGCGGCCGTGCAGAATCCCGATTTTTAAATCCGGAAAAATCTGCTTATCTAATTTTTCAAACTCCTGCTTTACGGATTTAACGCCTAATTTATCCGAAGGATCAATTAAAGGGCAGATAACGAATATTTGCCTCCCCGCGTCTATTTGCTGCCTGATAAAATTATAAGCTTCTTTCCTCTTTTCTTCCGGCACAATTTTAGTTAAGATCGGTTTTCTTCCTTTCGGCATCTGGTTAACAATAGATAAGTCTAAATCGCCGTAAAGGGCCAAAGCCAGAGAGCGGGGGATAGGCGTAGCGGTCATTGTCAGGAGATGGGGAGTAGTTTCTGTCTCTCCGGATTTTTCCATTAAAGTTTTTCTTTGCTCTACCCCGAACCTATGTTGTTCGTCAATAATCGCCAAGCCGAGATTTTTAAACTCTACCTTTTCTTGAATTAAAGCGTGCGTACCGATGATTATTTGCGAATTATGAATTAGGAATAAGGAATTAGGCGCCTTTTTCTCATTCCTAATTCCTGCTTCCTGATTCCCCTTCGTATAATTCGCCCTTTTCTCGCTTCCGGTTATTAATCCAATCTTAATCTTAAAATTACTCAATAACTGGCAAATTGTGCCGTAATGTTGATGGGCTAAAATTTCGGTTGGCGCCATCAGGACTGCCTGATAGCCGTTTAAGGCCGTATTAAGCATGGCGATTAAGGCCACGATGGTTTTGCCGCTGCCAACGTCACCGGACAAAATCCGGGACATTGGTTTGTCTTTAGCAATGTCTTTTAATATTTCCCAAGCGGCTTTTCTTTGAGCGTCAGTCAGTTGCCAGGGCAGGGAGCTGACGAATTTTTTTGTGATTTCTTCTAAAAAGGGAATTGATTTGGCTTGGCTTGCCTCCAGCTCCTTTTTTATTAGCTGAGACTGGAGCTGGATTAGAAAAAGTTCATTAAAAGCCAGGCGCCTTCGGGCCGTTTCAATTTCGGTTTTTGTTTTTGGGAAATGGATTTTGGCCATGGCTCTGTCCAGATCCAAAAGGCGAAGACTTTTTTTAGAATCATCAGGCAGCCATTCCGGGATTTGCTTGGCCAGGCCGATAACCTGCTTTATTAAAAATCTTAGCTGTTTTTGCGTGATACTGGCGGTTAAGTGGTAATTAGGCACGAATCCTTGCGTATGGACGGCTTGTTGGCCGATAATTTTTTCGTAAACAGGAGATTTCATAATCAGGCCGCTCGTGTCTTCTTCTACTTTTCCGGCCAAGGAAACTTTATCCCCGATGCGTAAATTGCGAGCGATAAACGGCTGGTTAAACCAAATTACTTTCAGAGTGTCCGTGTCATCAGCTACTAAAGCTTCGGTGATGGACATTCGCCGGTGGTAGCTTCTTCTATTTTGAATCATTTCAATTTTTCCAACAACATTGGCGCTGGTTTCCGGGATTAGTTTGTCAATCGGAGTGAGCTGGGTAAAATCATCATAACGGAAAGGAAAATAAAAAAGCAAATCGCGCACCGTAGTTATGCCTAATTTATTTAAAGATTTAGCCGTGGTTTTGCCCACGCGGCTGATATTTATTATGTCGGTGTCTAAGGTTAGCATGAGTATATTTTAGCATAAAACAAGAAAGCAAAAAAACAAGAGATGATTTAGAATTTCTGTTTGTGGAAAATTCCTTAAGAGTTAAATCTTTCGGTGTCTTTTATAAAAATATAAATCCCACTGCAAAGATTTCGAACAATGCAGTGGGATGTGATATGCCGATTCTTATGTCATCGGCAGGATTGCTGGAATGAATGAGCCGTACCCTACATTCTTAATCATGCCCAAAGTGAGAAATGTTGCGTAACGTTTTTCAAAGTCTGTTCGCAGCTTTTCTCTCTCTGGATGGTAGGGAGGGAGCTTCAGTTCAGCGGCTCGAAGGTTTTTCCCCGAATTCTCAAGACACTTCCGAGCGTGGTATTGCAGCCCTTCGCGGTTCAGTGCGGTAATGTCTTCGAGGGATAACCCCATGTATTTCTGGGCGCAAAGTAGTGCCTCGTAAAACTTCGCGCCGTCATCCAAATGATACATTGCAAATAGGAAAGCAAAGATAGCTACAAACACGCTAACTAACGGAGCGATTCCTAGCCTAGCCTTTACTATCTCGCCATCAATCGCAACACCTATGGGCGTCATGAAAAAAAACAACAGGGAAATGATTACGACGGTAAACCCCGTGTGTGTCAGAATGGAACGGTATAGGGGATCACTGCCCCAGCCATGTTGCTGGTGCCAGATCTGCCGAAGATTCCGTGGAAGGTTGCCGTCCAACCACAGTCTTAGGTTTCCCCTGACCACTAACCCAACCAATTTTTTAAATAACATACTCCCTCCTTTGCCTTGTTAGAAATGGAGGCTTCAGGCCCCATCTTGTCAGAGCTTCAGGCTCTCACAAGATACACATTTCTCTCAACCGCCAGGCTTGCGATTGTAGAGTTAAATATATCGTAAAATTAACCAAAAGTCAATGACCACTGTAACAGGAAAGTGAGTATCGCCAGCCAATAAAAAAACAGCCCCGAGATTTCGGGACTGTTTTTTTAGTACTCTCGGCAGCCCCGCCATTTGGCGGGGTCTTCGTTTTCCCAGTCATTCGACGGGACAGGCGCTCCGAGAATCTGAATGAAATTTTTCTTTGTGCACCCGATAGGAATCGAACCTATATTACAGGATCCGCAATCCTGCGTTCTATCCATTGAACTACGGGTGCATATAATAATTTTTATTTGCAAAAGGCGGTCAGGCGGGTCCATTGAACGACGAGAGTTTATAATCTAGTGCCCTCAAGAGGATTTGCCCCGCCATCCGGCGGGGTTTCGTCGCTTCGCTCCTCAAAACCCATTATATTTTATGTTTTGATGAAAACCCACCTGCCAAAGCCTGTGCCCTCAAGAGGATTTGAACCTCTAATCTTCAGCTCCGGAAGCTGACGCTCTATCCAGTTGAACTATGAGGGCGCTTTTAATCTTTTAGCATTTCCAAGGAAAAAAAGCAATATAAAAACCCAAAAAGCAGATTGTTTCTCGGGCAATGTTTTAATAAAAATTCAATAAAAAATTTAAATTTATTCCACTTTCGGTTCTCCTCCGGTACTGGTTGGCGGGGTTTGTCCTTTTTTTCCGCCGACAAAAGCCCAGATAAAAGCAATAACGGCGAGAATAAGGGCTACGGCCGCTGTCCAGGTCATGCTGGTGCCCCAATACAGCCAGGCCGCTACAGCCAAGAGAATAACGCCGATGATTAGGAAAACAGTTTTTCCTGCCATACGTTTGTCTTTTAAATTTTTTAAACTATTATTTTTAAAATTTTTTTGACTTTACAGTTTAAATAATTTTCCCAATTCTTCAGAAAGCGGCCGGTCAGTTCTGTCTAAATCCTCCGGCAAATACTTTAATAATTTTTTTCTGATTAAGAGGGGGTTCATTTTTCCTAAAGGAATGGACAATCTTGGCTTTAAAGAGTTATTAAATTCAAAGTATAGATTTTTTATTTCCCGCTGTGGTTTGTAGATAATGGAGAAATTTTTAAAGTCATCGTAATCGTGAAATTTTTTGCCCACCATTACCCCTTCTTCGGTTAAAGAAATTTTTACTAAATCCGGTTCCTGGCCGTCGCGCAAAACGATAACAATGGCCGCGATTATGATAATAACGGCAAAGAGAAAGTTGCCGGAAAGAAAAGAATAGAGGATAAGGAGAAAGGCAACAATGCTGTAAAAAATGTACCAGCTCCCGCTCTTCTCGTGTTTATCATATTCTGGTACCGGCCAACTGATATTTTCTGGTTCTTTTTCCTGATTTTTAGGCATATTCTAAGATTGACAATCTTGATTTTATCTTATATATTTATTATAGCACAAATCGAGAAAACAAAAAAGCAAAAAAACAAGAAAGCAATAGGAGGGCAATATGAATGAATATCAGGAAAATTTAAAGAAGAAAATGGACGAATATGCCCATTTTATTTACAGAGTCTGCAAGGAATTTCCAAAGGATGAGATGTTTGGGGTAGTCTCCCAGATTAGAAGAGCAGCTTTATCAATTATTTTGAATTATATCGAAGGATACGCGAGAAAAAGGCCTTTGGTGCGGTTAAATTTTTTAGAGACGTCTTACGGTTCCCTGAAAGAGTCTAAATATTTGTTATATTTTTCTTTGGTTGAAAATTATTTAAGCAGGGAAAACTATAGCATAGGTTTAAAGATAGCCGAAGAAATAGGAGCCATGCTTTGGAAAGAAATAGATAATTTAGAGAAAAGTCAAAAAATATAAAAGAACAGGAAAACAAAAGGTAGAATGTTTTTAGTTTGTTTTTTTATTTTTTTGTTTTCTTGGTTTAAAATGGAGAGGTGGCTGAGCGGCTGAAAGCAGCACCCTGCTAAGGTGTTGAGCCTTCACGGGTTCCCAGGGTTCGAATCCCTGCCTCTCCGCCAGATTTAAATATTAGGAAGGGTGCCTGAGCGGTTGAAAGGGACAGTGAATATTTATAGAGCGGAGGGGTACCAAAGCGGTTTAATGGGACAGTCTTGAAAACTGTTGTTCCTTAATGGGGACCGCGAGTTCGAATCTCGCCCCCTCCGCTCTATATGGAGTCTTGTCAGCCAGAGGCTTCGTGCCAGAGGCAGACAGGGATCCGCCTCTGGCGGAAAAACTGTTGAGCCTTTTTATCGGGTCGGATGACCCGAAACGGGTTCCCTGGGTTTTTACCCCGTGTTCATCACTGGGGCGAATCCCTGCCCTTCCGCCAATTTTCAAGTTTGAATTAAAACAGTATTAGCCAAAAATACTGTTTTTTGGTATAATAAAATAAGTGAAATTTAATTATTTCTTTATGGACATAATTATTCCTTTAATAGAACTTAGCACTTATGTTTTAACGGCTATTATTTTTATTCATGCCTGGAAAAAGAAACCTTATTTTGCTTTTGTAATTTTGGCCGCCACAATTTTCGGTTTTTTGGCGGAATATTCCGCGGTCAGTAAAATCCCGCCGCCATATAATTATCCTCAGGCTCTTCTGGCTTTACCTGGCCCGGTGCCGCTTAATATCTGCCTGGGCTGGGGAATTATTATCTATGCCGCCCTGCAAACAGCCATTCTATTAAAGGTAAAATGGTGGCTAAAGCCGCTGGTCGCGGGGTTTCTAGCGGTGATTATTGATTTCGCTGAAGACCCGCCGTATGTCAAAATGGATTTATGGCAATGGACTCCGTCGCATCCGGAAGCTTGGTTTGGCATTCCCTGGAGTAATTACGTGGGCTGGTTTCTCATTGTTGTTATTTTCCTTTTTATCCTAGAACTTCTTACTCGTTATTTTCCAACCGGCCGTTATCTTTGGCGCGACGGCCTGATCGCTTTTTTCGCCGTTATCCCTTCTTTTGCTCTTTTTATGGCCGCTATCCTTGGTTATTTCTGGATAATCGGGTTTAAGATTAGCTGGCTTAATGAAGCGCTTTTAACTATGATGATTTTTATAATCTGCTCTGTGCCGGTAATTCGCGCTATACCAAAAATGGACAGAGCCAGTAAAATAGATTGGGTAATTTTAGCTGTTCCCTTATATATATTTTTCTGGGCGCTGGTCGGTTTTTTTACCACCAGACTTTATCTTCAAAGCCAGGCCTTAGTTATGGTCATACCGTTTGTGGTTATCATCGGCTTACTCGGTTATTTATGGCCAAGTCTTGATCGGTTATTAAAAAAATAATTTAAATAAAGGAGGAAAAATATGTTTAAAAAAATTTTTAAAAAAGTATTCATTAATTACTGGCTGCCCTGGCTATTGGTAATTTCCCTGACTGTCTATATGTTGTTTGCGCCGGTTAGGGGAATAATCGGTCCGGTTGAACTTCCGCAGGATGACGCTTTTTTACCCGAGGAGGACGTCCAATGGTGGTATTGGACCGGACATTTACAGACTGAAGAAGGAAAAAAATTCGGTTTTGAAACCTGTTTTTTCACCTTTGACACGTTTTTTGTTTTTAAAGACCAGTTAGTCCAGGCGGCCATTACTGACGTTAGCGATAATTCCTTCCATTTTAAAGAATATGTAAAAACTTTCAGCTTGCCCAAAGAATTACCCGGTAAATTTGAGTTAAGTTCCGGAAAAGATAATAAAGTAACCGCCAGCGGTTCTAACGGGCAGGATATTCTTCACAGCGAAGTTGACGGTTATGTTCTTGATTTAAAACTTGAACCGACTAAATCCGATGTTGTCCATTATGAAGGCGGGCCTCATATTTACCGTTCCGGCGGATTCACTTATTATTACTCGCGCGTCGGCATGAAAGCTACGGGAACAATCGTCGTTAACGGTCAGACTTATAACGTAACGGGCTCAACCTGGTTTGACCGGCAATACGGAGAGCTTTATAAGGCAATTAACAAGGGCTGGCAATGGTTTGCCATTGAATTGGATGATAACCGGCATATCATGCTTTATGATATTAACGGCGCCAAGGACCGCCTTGAAAGCTATGTGTCTATGACGGATGCCACCGGTAAAACCGAGCATCTCCACCAGAACGATTTTTCCGTCACTGTCCTTGACCATTGGCTAAGCCCGCATACCGGCATTACTTATCCCAGCGGCTGGAAAATAAATATCAAAGGCGAAGAATGGATTGTTGAACCAATGGTTAAAGACCAGGAACTAAGAGCCCAGCATCATTTCTGGGTCGGGCCTGATTATTGGGAAGGCGCCTCTGTCGTCAAGACCCCTGACGGCAAGCCCGTTGGCAAGGCTTATGTTGAATTAAACGGGTTTAAGAAAAAATAAATAAGTCGAATGCCTTGAACTGGGGGAGGGTAGCGATATGAATTACAAAATAATAAAAATAATAATTTTAATTTTATTTATAACCGCTCTCGCCGTCTTAACGGTAAAGTTTGTATTTTTAAAAAATATACTTTCATCTGACCAAGGCACAGGAAATAATATCGCGACCTCAACCCCGGAAAAACCAACTTCCTTAGAATATAGAAATAACCAATATGGCTTTATTTTTACTTTACCAATCAGCTGGACCGGATATACTATTGCCAACGATGTCTGGACCGGATACTCAACCGGCAACGCTGGCGATCAGAAATATACGGCAGGGCCTTTGTTATCTATCCGGCACCCGCTCTGGACAGAAAAAATCCCCCGGCAGGATATTCCGATAATGGTATTTACAATTGGCCAGTGGCAGGATTTGCAAAATGATAAATTTCATATTGGCGCGGCGCCGATCGGGCCGAGCGAATTAGGGCGCAACGCTAAATACGTTTTTGCCTTGCCAGCCCGTTATAATTTCGCTTTTCCCGTCGGCTATGAGGAGGTTGACCAAGTTATTCAAAGCCATCCTTTGCAGGCTTTTTAGGGGCTGGACAGCCAATAAGCTGGCCTGAAGAAAAATAGTGATATGCGAGAAATCCAACGAATAATAGTCTCGGCTTTAATTTTCAGCAAAGACGGAAAAATCTTGATGGGTAAAAAGGACCCGGTCAAAGGGGGCGTATATTCTGATTGCTGGCATATTCCTGGAGGTGGGGTTAATGAGGGAGAAACATTCGAGCAAGCGTTAAAACGCGAAGTTCGGGAAGAGGTTGGGATTGATATTGCACCGTATCGGATTGTTATTGTTCCTTTTATTGGTTCTGGTATCTCTGAAAAAATGCTTAAAACCGGTGAGAAAGTTTTATGCAAGATGGAGTTTAATCATTTTGAAGTCTGCTTGGATGATAAAAATGCTGAGGAAATAAAAATACAGCCCGCAGACGATTTTGTAGAGACGAGATGGTTTGGTCTTGATGAACTGTCAAATGTGAAACAAATTCCGGGGGCAAAAGAGTTCTTCCAAAAAGCGGGTTATATTAAAAAAGATTAATTCGATCCCTATATTTAATTTTAGATACGGCCAAGAGTTTTGAAATGCTTTTATAAAATTAGCTGTTCCGGGCGCTTAACCCGGCTGGCATGCATTATCTTTCTATTTTAAAATTACCTCTTATTTTACGTTATAATTTAATTACAGAGCTACCCGCCTGCCAACGCCTGAAGACGTAGTCAATGGCGGGCAGGACTCTGTAATTAATTATTTTTGCCAATAAAAAAAGAACGTATTTGCTATGTTCTTTTTTTGTATAAAATTTACTCAAATAAAAATTTTAAGATAAGCATAATAGCCAGGCCGAGAAGAATGGAGATGAGCTGGCTTAAAGACTGCCAGAGGCGGGATTCTTTTTTTAGCTCCGGGATTAAATCAGCCGTGGCAATATAGATAAATCCTCCGGCCGTAAAAGGGATAATAAAAGCGGAAAAGTTTTCTGTTTGTGGGCCGATTATTAAAGAGACTAAAGCGCCGAAGATAGCTAAGAGGCCGGAAGAAAAATTAAAAAACAAAGCTTTGCTTCGGGAATAGCCGGCGTGAATTAGAACGCCGAAATCGCCGATTTCCTGCGGGATTTCATGAGCGACAATGGCTAAAGTGGTAGCCAAACCTAAGGGCGGACTGATTAAAAACGAGCCGGCGATAACCAGGCCGTCAATAAAATTATGCAAACCGTCGCCAATTAAATTCATCGGACCGAGATGATGAGGGTGCTCGGTTGACGTCGGGATATGGCAATGCCGCCAGCAAACTATTTTTTCCAAGATGAAAAAAACAATAATGCCGCCCAAAACCCAGAGCCAGACCGAGGGGCTATAATTTTTTTCTTTTACCATTTCCGGCAAGAGATGGATAAAGCTGTCGCCGAGTAAAGTGCCGGCGGAAAGACTAACAAAAAATATAGTAATCTTTTTTAGTTTCTCCGGATTTAAAGCCAGGGACAAAGCGCCGATAAAGGATAGGAGAGAAACAATTATAACGCTTAAAAACGTATAAAGGTAGATTTGGCTCATATTGACAAATTTTAGTTTTTTTGTTAGTTTAAAAGGGGGAGAAAAAGTCCAATTATTGCTTATAGGCCACTTTTTCTCATGTTTTTTAGCAAGGAGGCGGGAAATGGGGCGGATTAAGTTGATTTTCAGGAAACTTCTCTCCGGGCTTCTTTGGAAACTTCTTTTTGGCCCGGAAGTTGAAATGGCGGACATTTTGTCCGGATTAATCAGTTCAGGAGTTGAGATGGTGAAGATTTCTCCTGAACAAATCAAGAAAGTTATCGGCCGGGACGGCGAATCAATTAACGCCGTCAGAGAGAAGTGCGGGGTTCAGCTCTTTATAAAAGCTGATGGGACGATCTTCATTTTCAGTGGTGATAATGGCCAAGGCGATATAAAGCTGGCCAGGAAATGTGTTGAAATTCTCGCCACTGGTCTGAAAATCGGACAGGTTTTTAAAGCAAGAGTTACCCAGGTGTATAAGCAGGGAGCTATGGTGGAAATTTTTCCGGGGATTCGGGGGATAATAGCTGCCAGCGAGATGGATTCCATATTCGTTCGCCGGATATGGAAAAATGAGGGGGTAGATTTTGTTTGTGAAAATATAGAGGAGGGCTACGTTGTTGATGTTTTTGTGGGGTCTCTTGATGAACAGGGACGGCCCGGATTGTCCCAAAAATTTCCCCGGGAACCCCGTCCGGAAGATTTCGTTCTTGCCTTAGCCGCCTCAAGTTAGGCGCTAGGCAAATGCTCTATAAAGGGTTTTAGTGAAAGCTCGGGAAAATTTTCCGAGCTTTTTTATACCGGAAGCCGCTCGCCAAATCCGCCAGCCGGCGGATTTGGGCGGATCGGTATATCCCGCCGCTTTTGGCGAATTAAATTTTGAAACAATTTAAAAGGAAGGCGAAGCCGTTAATTTCTCAAAAGTTTTTGAAGATTAAAGAAGATTTTTTGAAAGCGGCGGGATGTGAAGATTCTTTGGGCGTTAGCCCATTTGCCTCACTATCCTTTAGCAACGACTAAACCCCAAACCTCACTCGCTCCGGCTTGCTTTAGTATTTTAGCACATTCATTTAGGGTTGAGCCAGTGGTTGTAACATCATCTACTATTATAACGCGCCGGTTAGCTAAATCGGCTTTGGTCCAGGCAAAGCAATCTTTAATGTTTTTCTTTCTTTCTTTTTCGCTTAATTTGGCCTGCGGTGTTCGGTGTTTTACGCGGATTAAGTCGGTTGATAATTCTAAGTTAAAATGAGCGGTAACAGTTTTAGCAATGGCTGAAACCTGATTAAAGCCGCGCCAGCGCTCTCTTCTCGGATGAAGAGGAACAGGGACCAACAGGCAGTTTTTTAAAGCAAAAATTATTTCGGGCGTCTGCCTGATTTTTTTTATTTTTTCCTCGTCAAGGCCAGTACCTAAATCAGTCTTACTTATCCGGCCTTTATTTATTAAATTGCGCAAAAAAAGAATCAGAAACTGCCCTAAAATTTCGGCCAAGTCTTTGGCAAAATGATATTTTAAATTTTTTATTAAAGAAGCGATTATTTTATTTTCATAATTGCCGGCGATCCAGACGCCATCTAAAGCATAAGCTGAGGCGCAATCTTGGCAAAACTGGCCGAATTCGTTAGGTTTTTTGCAGTTTAAACAGTATTGTTCGTTCTGAAGCGGCAACTGGCGGAAACAATTTTTACATAACCAAACGCCTTCGGTTCCGCAACCTAAGCATTCAATCGGGAAAATTAAATCTAAAATAGAATCACGCGAAGACAAAACGTGATTTAAAAAACGTTTTTTATCCATATTCATTTGGATGTCCCCCTTCGAAAGGGGGATAAAGGGGGTTAGATCGCTTACTTACTATTCAAAAGAAAAACTATCAGCCCGGCCAAAACTAAAAGCCCTAAAATAACCAAAATAATAGTTTTCCATTTTTTTTCTTCCGGGGTCATAGTTCCCCAGCATTGCCGGTTTTCTTTCCATTTCTTCTTATTAACCAGGCCGGCTATAGCAAACGCCAGACCCATAATGGAAAGGGTGTAATTTTTAAAAGGGAGTCCAAGGGCGAGCCAAATTATGCCCATAATGAAAAAGGCATAATAATCCACCGGCCTTTTAGCGCCTTTTTTAAGAAGTAAAGCCAGAATCAGGAATAGGACTAAAAGAATGGCGACAGAAATTAAAATCCAAGGTGCTGTTTCCATATAGTTTATGTTAATTTATTTACAAGTTATAATTCGCCTCACAGCAGTCTCCGCCAGGGACTGCTGTTTTGGTCTCGACAAGGAAACTCTAGCCAGCAGTCCTCTATCCGAGAGACTGCAGGTAGGAGGAACGAGTTATATAAATTTATTTGTTTTGAAAATTCAGGGGAGGCAAGAGCTTGGCCTCCCCTTATTTTGCTGACTTGAAAAGGACTACAATTTTACTACTTCCACTTCACGGCTGTCTGGTATAGTACAGGGCTTGCCGCTACTTATCTCAACGGCGTTGAGATCTGTGCTGTCATGGCCGGCATAACTATTCGTGAAAGATAAGGGTTCCTCCAACTTTAAATATAATTCATTAGGAATTCCTTCAATGGAGACTTTCTCTCCCGGCTTTACCTCTTCCCATTTTTTCATGAGCATTTCTCCTCTTGAAAGAGACTTTTTTTAATCGCCAAATGTGCCCGCGTCATTATCCAGCACATAAGGGCAGGCAGCCGTGCAAAGAGCGCAGGCTTCGGTTCCGGCAAAATGGCAGAGATCATCGTCTTCCATGGCTTCCTCCTTGGGGCGTAAAGGGGTTTAGCCCCTCTTTAAAGGGGCTAAACCCCTACGAAAGGGGGAGCTACGAAAGGGGGAGCAAAAATTTTTATTTTAAATTGATTTTATTTAGTCTTTGCGTGGTTTTATCCGTAAAATAAAGATAGCGACCGTCGGCTGATATTATTAAATCTGACATATTGTAGTCGCCGTCAGGAATAGCGACTAATTTTTTCAAGCCGGTGGCGGTATCAATTTTATAAAGCCGGTCCGGAGTATTGGCCGCGAGTTCCGGGAAGAGCCCGGAGCCGGTTTCTAAGTCGCGGGGAACGGCGCAATAAAGGTCGGTGTCAGAAGCAAAGGCGCATTTATCCGCCCAGGTTTCCAGGCCCAAGCTTTTTCTGCCGGCTCCAATACTGTCTCCCTGGGCTCCGACCAGCCAAAGCATGGGTTTTAAGTCATTATCAGAAGAATAAACGCTATAAAGGAGTTTATCCCCTTCAGGCGACCATTGGGGCTGGAATCCGCGGCCTTCAATAATAGTGGATTTAAAATTTTCCTCGTTCAAGCCGACGAAGAAAACTTCCTGCCGGTCAAAATCAACGCCTTCCGTGTACATAGCAATAACCTGATTATTGGGCGACCAGGAAGGATAGACAGTTTCATCTTTTTCTCCGATTTCTTCAATCGCCCTGGTTTTTGAACCATCCTCATTAGTTATGGCCAACCAGCGGTTGTCAGGGTCAAGCCCGACACTTTTCATTACGATTTGGCTACTGTCTGGGGAAAAATCAAAGTCTTTCCAGTGGGTTGGCAGGGTTATTTGCTTGTTGGTGGAGAAATTATAAAGAATATTGGCGCCGTCCGGATATTCTAAAATCGCTTTATCTTTATCCGGCGACCATTTTACGCTTTCAACGCTGTGGAAAACTTTGTCGGCCAAGGTCGTTATTTGTCCGTCTTTGTCTATTTTATAAAATCTGCCGTCTGCCTGGCTGTAATATTGCAGATTAGAACCATCGCCGGCCAAAGTCGCAGCCATAGCTTCCGTCTGGCTAAGTTCAACTGTCCGGGTGATGCCACCCAAGGCCTTTTCGCTGGCGATTTCTCCTTCTCCGCCTTCAGGCAGAATCCCGGTTTCTCCGGTTGAAACAACTTGGCCTGGACCGGTTTCAGCAGTCGGTAAGCTGCCTGGCGTAGTGGTGGAAACCGGCTGGGACGGCGCGGGTTCTTCTTCCAGCGTTCGGAAAAAGAAGGTATAAAGCAGATAACCTAAAATAAAAACAACCGCCAAAAAAACTATTGCCAATATAATTTTCTTGTATTTAGCGAAAAAATCCATATGAAGTTTACTTATTTTGTTAATTTATTTGTTTATGTTATAATTAACAATGGAGGCGTAATCCTGGAGTGAAGAAAATTTTGTCATATTTCTTTTAATATTATATAATATAAATATATAAATTCCAAGCGATTAACAAAACCAAGGCTCCCCGCCTTTTAAAGCTGGTGGAGTAATTTAGAAAGTAATATAAAGTAATATTATGAGTTTATTTTCTTCGGGAAAAAGTTATTTAGGAATTGATATCGGCACCGCCAGCATAAAGGTAGTGGAGTTGGGAAGGGAGGCAAAGGGATTACGGCTGTTAACTTATGGTTTTACCGAGAATCTGGGGGAAATAGAAAGTAAGGATTGGCAGAGTGACGTTGAATATACTGCTAAGATTATAAATGAGGTTTGCCGGAAGGCGAAGACCGTAAGCCGGAATGCCGTAGCGGCCCTGCCCACCTTTTCTGTTTTTTCTTCAATTATTAATTTGGCCAATGTTGACCAAAAGGATTTAGCCTCCGCCGTCCATTGGGAAGCTAAAAAAGTTATTCCCTTGCCTTTAGAGGAAATGGTTTTGGACTGGAAGAAGATAGAGGGCGGGGAAAATAAAGACAAAAATATAAAAATACTTTTAACCGGCGCGCCAAAGGCTTTAGTAAAAAAATATATAAACATTTTTAAGGAAGCCCAGCTTAGCTTATTAAGTCTGGAAACGGAGACTTTTTCTTTAATCAGGTCCCTGTTGGGGAACGATAAATCAACGGTGATTATCGTCGAAGTGGGTATGAGCACAACCGATATTTATATTGTGAGCGAAGGCATCCCCGTGCTTTCCCGGAGCATAGATGTCGGTGGCTTAGCCATAACTAAAGCGATCAGCAATAATTTAGGCGTGGGCTCGGAAAGAGCCGAGCAATTTAAATATGATTTAGGCGTGGGCTCATCGGATTCAAGTGAAGATGTTGTGCCAAAGGCGATTACGGAAACAATCAGCCCTATTATTAACGAGATAAAATATCTGCTTAATCTTTTTGAGAGCAAAGGCAGCGGCAAGGTAGAAAAGCTGATTTTATCCGGCGGATCTTCACTCCTGCCTAACCTCGTAAATTATCTGTCAAAAATTTTAAATATAAAGGTAATTATCGGCGACCCGTGGGCCAGGGTTTCTTATCCGGTTGATTTAGAGCCGATTCTTTCTGAATTGGGGCCGAAACTTTCCGTCGCCATCGGCCTGGCGATGAGAGAAACCAGGTAATGGTTTAGCGCTGAACGAATATAAGATGATAAAATCTCTAATTATAGTTTATAAACTTTAAAAATTTTTTACTTTGTTTTAACTTAAAATATGGATATAGATTTTTTGCCGGATAAAGATAAAAAAAATAAACCTTCCCGCGAACAAAAAGAAGAGGGGAATTTAGGTGAGAAAGTGGAATGGTCCAGCCCGAAAGAGAAAGAAACTCCGTTGGAATCGCCCGGAGAGAAGAAGGGGATAAAAAATTATTTGCCCGACTTTTTTAACGCTCCGCTTTTAGGGAGGAAGAAAGAAGAAGCAGGAGCGGCTCATCCGAATAATTTAATTGACAGAAATAAACTAAAGGAATCGCGCAAAGAATTGTTAGAACTTATTAGCGAGCAGAAAAAGACGGATAATCCGCCGGCCGTTGGCCAGACGGAAAAGGTAAAGGCTCCGCGAGCGCCAAAGAAACGTCCGGAAATATGGCTAAAAGTAACTAAGCTGTTTAAACCGGTATCTGCTATTTTTGGAAAAAAAGACAAAAAATCAGAGGCGGGCGCC
>JAQTSG010000049.1 GCA_028711415.1 Patescibacteria group bacterium
CTATCTAAAGCTCGATTCAACCGAAGAGGAGATTATGGCCCTAAAAGGAGAGGTAACAAATCTAAGGCAGGTAAAAGAGGTAAATTATATTTCTAAAGCGCAGGCCCTGGAATTTTTTCAGGAGAAAAACAGGGATAATCCGGAAATTATCCAGGCCTTGCGGGAACTTGGTAAAAATCCTTTAACTCCCAGTTTAGTCATAACTCCGAAAACCGCGGAAGTGGCGGCCGAACTGATTGAGGAATTAAATAAAATAGAAAGTGATTTGATTGAATCGCGCAATTTTTCCGACCATAAGCTGATTCTTAATAAAATCAGTAATATTACCGACAAGGTGAACGAAATCGGGATGACTATCAGCTTAATTTTTATTTTTATAACTTTATTGGTGGTTTATAACGCGGTCCGGGTGGAAATTTATACTCACCGCGAGGAAATCGGGATTATGCGCTTAGTCGGGGCTTCAAATTCTTTTGTCCAGATGCCGTTTTTTCTTTCCAGCTTAATTTATACTTTAATTGGTACGGTCATAGTTATTCTTATTCTTTATCCTTTCTTAAGTTTACTCCAGCCCTATTTAGAGACTTTTTTCACCGGCTATGATGTTAATGTAATCTCTTATTTCAACAGTAATTTTATAAAGATTTTTGGTTTGGAATTCCTGGCCGTCGCTTTGATAAACGCTTTAGCTAGTTGGATGGCGGTAAGGAGATACGCGCGGGTGTAACGCGCGCATCGCCCGCCCGCAACGCCTGAGCAAGCTCATGCTTGCGATGGCGGGCGGGCATAACGCATGAAACATAAACTTACCCTGAAAATATGGACAAAATAAAAATTACAAATCAAGGTTTCACGGCATTCTCATGGTTTGCCGGCTGGCTATTCACGATCGGTTTTCTGCATCTGGCTTTTTGGAAGGGAGTGCTGGCAATTATTCTCTGGCCTTATTTTATGGGAGCGTTTGTTAGCGGATTATTATGAAGTGCAAATTGTGCGACAAAGAAATAAATAATTATAATCCCAGCTTTAATCATTTAAAACTTGATGAGTCCCATTCCGCTGATATCTGTCAGGAATGTGTAGATAAATTTTCAAAATGGCTGGGTAGTATCTACGCAAAACTTTTTCCCACAAGCGCTTTAAAGAAGAGATATGAGAAGCGTTGACAATAAATTTTTTTTATGCTAATGTTAGATAGTTAGTTTAATTACTATCCGCCCTTAGCTCTTAACTAGGGGTGAAATATTAAGAGCGTAGAGATAAAGTCGAATTTCTACTCATTAGTATTTACTTATTTAGCTTTATCTTTACATTCACATGCAAGGAACTATCAAAAAATTGACTGACAAAAACTTCGGTTTTATCAGCCAAGATGGCGGTGACGATTTATTTTTTCACGCCAACAGTTTAGATGGCATTAGCTTCGATCAATTGAGAGAAGGGGATGCCGTCACTTTCGACGTTGAAAAAACTCCGAAAGGAAACGCTGCCGTCCGTGTTAAAAAAGCTTAATACTTTTTCTACATAGCAAAAACCCCGCCCTTCGCGAAGGGCGGGGTTTTTATTTGAAGAATATTAGGCTCTTTTTAAGATTTTAACTATTCCCTTATTGGCATCAACTTCAACTAAATCCCCATCCTTTATTATTTTACTGGCTACTTTAGTTGCTAAGAGGCAAGGTTTCTTTAATTCTCTGGCTATTATGGCGGCGTGAGATAACAGGCCGCCGGCATCAGTCACGAAAGCGGCCGCTTTTTTCATTAAAGGCAAAAACTCTGGCCGGGTCATGCCCGTAATAAGAATATCTCCATTATCAAATCTTTTCACCTTAAAGGGGTCGGATACAATTCTGGCTATCCCCTTAGCAAAGCCCTTGTAAGCTGCTGCTCCTTTTAATTTATCGCCGGTCAGGCCGATTAAATTTTTTTGCAAATTTTCGTAATCAATATTTGTTAAAAGGTTTAAATTATTGCCTTCACAGAAAATTGCCAGTCCGCGAGACCGGTCCGTTAATTCTTTTTTACTCGGTATTTTTTTATTGATTAAGTAAGTTATAACTTCATCTATAATTAGAAATTCCGTTAAATTTATTGGATACCCGGTTTCCCGGCTTATTTTTTTACAATATAATCTTAAGGCAGAGTCAATCGCATTAAAAAGATTTTCGGTTTTTACCCTGGCCTCAATAAGTTTCGGGGAAAATTTTTTCTGTAATTTTATCGGCAAGTAATCAATAACTTTTTTCATGGAAAAATGCGGCGGAATATGCAAATAAAAGCCAGATTTGAGCGCCAGTAAATTATCAACGGTTAAATTCTTGCTATTCTTTAACTTTTTCAGCAATTTAAATATTATACCGGCAGAGGTGATCGTATCATCAACCCATTTCAATAATAGATTATTATTCTTAGTCACTAATTTTACCAGATATTTACAGTAATTATTCAGATCTTTTTCACTGACAAAATTAGAGCTAACATCTTTTTCGCAAATTAAAAGATTCACCTTCAGATTTTTCCCTATGTATGGTTTTAAATCGGTTGTGTAAAGGTGATATAAAGAAGCGAAAGCCGCGCGCCAATTTCCCGACCAATTTTTGTCCCAGGCTTCGGATTTAATTTTAGAGATAATTGATGCCTTATTCATATAAATTAATTATATCTTAAAACCAATTTTTTTGAAACGGGTACGGATTGGTATTAATTTACTTTAATAAAATCATAGAGTTAATTGTGCAAAACTTTACTTTTGAGTAATTTTATATTATTATAAAAATAACCGCCGTTAAGGTGGTTTTTAAATTTATCGTTCGTAGCCTTGGCGAAGAATGATCGGGGATCGTCTAATGGTAGGACAGCTGGTTTTGGTCCAGTCAATCGGGGTTCGAATCCCTGTCCCCGAGCATATAAAAAACAATCCATATTTTATGGATTGTTTTTTTATATGGTTTGAGATAGAGGGGGATTCGAACGGGCAGAAGCGAGGCAAATTTTTGCCGAATTTCTGTCGGCAAAAAATGCAGCCGAGCGTCGCTCGATGCGACCCTGGGAGCATTGAGCGCTGCCCAGGGCAACGAAGCTCGAGCGGAAGCGAGAGCGAGGCGGAAATCCCTGTCCCCGAGCATATAAAAAATACCGGCAAAAGGCCAGTATTTTTATTTTCCCTTCACTTCTTTCCTCATAACTCTGGTTCTTTCTATTTCTTTTAAGTGTTTTTTTCTTAAGCGGATACTTTTGGGAGTGATTTCCAGGTATTCGTCATTATTCATTATGCTCATGCCTCTTTCTAAATCTAATTCAAGGGGCGGAGTAAGACGGATGGCTTCATCCGCTCCGGACGCCCGCATATTAGTAAGATGCTTTCCCTTTATCGGATTGACGTTTAAGTCATTACCCTTAGCGACATTGCCGACGACCATGCCCTCGTAAACTTCGGTGTTAGCTTTGATATAGAGAGTTCCCCGGTTTTGCAAGTTGTAAAGAGAAAAGCCCAGAGCTTTGCCCGTGGCCATAGAAACCATAGAACCGACTTCATTTTTTTCAATTTTGCCGGCATGAGGCCTAAAGCCGATAACGCGGGTATACAAAATACCTTCGCCGCGGGTATCAACCACAAAATCGCTGCGATAGCCCAGGAGGCCGCGGGTTGGAATCTCAAAAATTATTTTTATATTTCCATGTTCCGGTTTCATTTCCACCATAAGGCCCCGGCGTTTTGACATCTTTTCTATAACCGTTCCCGACATGGCCTCCGGCACAATCACGGTCGCTTCTTCAAACGGCTCCATCTTTACGCCGTTTTCTTCTTTTATAATTACGTGCGGCTGGGAAATCTGCAGTTCATATCCTTCCCGGCGCATATTTTCCAAAAAAATAGCGACATGCATTTCTCCCCGGCCGTAAACTTTATAATAATCGGAAGGAGAAAAATCGATTTTTAAGCCGACATTAACTTCCAGTTCTTTTTCCAGTCTCTCTTTAATCTGGCGGTTGGTGACGAATTTTCCTTCCCGGCCGGCGAAAGGGGAATTGTTAACCAAAAAATTAAGAGAAATTGTCGGCTCATCTATATTTATGGCCGGCAGGGTTTTCTGGCTTTCGTCCGCGCAGACCGTTTCCCCGATAAAGATATCCGGCAGGCCGGCCAGCATAACAATATCGCCGGCTTCGGCCTCGCTAACCTCTTTTCTGGTTAAACCTTCAAAAGTAAATAGCTTGGTTATTTTTTCTTTTCTTATTTCACCCTTAGTATTTTTTACGACCACCTCCTGCCCGGAAGAAATTTTTCCCTCATAAATTCTAGCAATAGCTAAGCGGCCGAGAAAATTATCATAAGCAAGATTAAAGGGCTGGGCGCGCAAGAGTTTTTCACTTGCTTTCTCGCTTGAAGCCAGAGGCACTTTTTCCAGAATAGTTTCTAAGAGGGGAGTCAGATCTTTTGAAGTGTCTTCTAACTTTTTTTTAGCAATGCCTTCGCGGGCGATAGAATAAAGAGTGGAAAAATCAAGCTGCTCGTCACTAGCGCCAAGGTCAAGAAATAATTCATAAACCATTTCGTGCACCGCTTCTGGCCGCGCGGCCGGTTTGTCTATTTTATTTATAACCACAATCGGCTTTAAGCCAAGCTCCAGGGATTTTTTTAAAACGAATTTGGTCTGCGGCATCGGCCCTTCCTGGGCGTCAACGACTAAAACTACGGAATCAATGGAACGCAAAACCCGCTCAACTTCCGAGCCGAAGTCAGCGTGTCCAGGCGTGTCCACTATGTTTATTTTAGTATTTTTAAAATAAACCGAAGTGTTTTTTGAATAAATTGTTATGCCCCGCTCCTTTTCTAAATCGTTGCTGTCCATACTTACTCCCTCTTCCGCCATGCCGGTTTGGCGCATTAAAGCGTCGGTCAAACTGGTTTTGCCGTGGTCAACGTGAGCGATAATGGCAATATTTCTTATTTCCATATTATAGGACTGTCGCCGAATGCCATATTCGGCGTAAATTCCCGGATTTCGGTAAATTTTTCCCAAAATTTTTTCGCTAATATATCCATATTCCCTCTCCCGCTTTCCTTATAAAAGAATCGCGGCGGGATGAAAAAATTTCCTCAAAATCCGAAAATTTCTACTCGAAAGAGCATTCGGCGACAGTCCCTTTTAAGTGAAAAATTAAAACCGCTTCCCGAAAAAGCGGACCAAAAGTCTTTGCTTATTTTATATTGATACTATAATACTATGTTTACAAAAAAATGTCAAATATTTTTCGTGATTTATTTAAAAAAATTTGTTTTTGGGATTGATACGGGTTATAATTAATACATGGCATTATATAAAAATATTTACCGCGTTGAATCAACCCGCCATCCAGATTGGAATTATGCGGATGACGGAATGTATTTTATTACCATTTGCGCACAAAACAAGCAGAAATTTTTTGGTAAAATTATTAATGAAAAAATGTTTTTAAATGTTATTGGAAAAATTTCCAATAATTTTTGGCTGGAAATTCCAAAATATTTTCCAAATGTGATTTTAGACGAATATATTATAATGCCGAATCATATCCACGGCATTATTTTTATTTGTAATGACGGTAACGACGCGATTAATTTCGCCAACCCCGGTAGAGACGCGATTAATCGCGTTCCCGCGGGGGATGGTTCGGTTAATTGTAGAGACGCGATTAATCGCGTCTCTACCGGTGGAATTACGGGCAAATATAATCCAATGGGTAAAAAATCATTAGGCGAAATAATTCGTTGGTATAAAGGGCGATGTTCATTTGAAATAAAAAAATTATTACCCAATGTTAATTTTACCTGGCAATCCAGATTTTATGATCATATAATACACAACGAATATTCATTAAACAATATTCGCAATTATATTTATAATAATCCGGTTAAATGGGTAATTGACCGGAATAACCCGGAAAATTTGTATATGTAATTATTTAATTTAATTATATGAGAAAAATAATTTTAACCCAATTTATTATTCTTTTAGCTGGCACGGTTTTTGCCTGGTTTAATTTCACCGTGGAATTAAAGGGCTGGCTAGGCCAAGGCACCTGCGCTTTGGGCTGCGCCGCCGGGGTGGTTAACCCATTCTTAACCCCCTGTTTTTACGGGGCGATTTTCTTTACGGCCGCTTTTGTTTTGAGTGCGATTCTGGTTAGAAAAAAATAAAGAATGTATTTTTGAATGAAGGTGGGGTTAGAATGAAGGCGAAATTAGCTAATCTCGCCTTCATTGTTTTTTATTTGATTTTTAGAGGTAAAAATGATAACTTTAGAATATGAACCCCGTTAGAAATTTGGCTAATAATAATATTTCTAACGGGGCTAGAATTCGGTTAGCCAGAAAGAATAACGAAATTTTTAACGGGGGTGTCTAGAGAATAGGTAAAATATTATTATGGAGAAAGAAAATAAAAAGATTTCTAACGGGGTGAAATTAGGGACAAAAAAAGAAAAAAATAATGATCCGTTTGTCATAAAATCCGGTCGGTTCGGGCAGGTGAGGGGTTTTTCCTATCGGTTGGGCTGGACCGAGGATTCTTTTACTCCCGGGGGCGGGGAAAAAGAAACCATCGGCCGGACTTTTGATTTTTCCAAATTAAGGCCAATAATCATTTTTATGATTCTCGCTTTGGCGGTTTTAGTCGGCCGGTCGGCCTGGCTCCAGATTGTCAAAGGCGATTATTACTACTCTTTAGCCGAAGGCAACCGCGTTCGCATTGAAAGACTTGAGCCGAAACGAGGCATAATTTATGACCGGAACCTGAATCCTTTGGTAAGGAATGTCGCCAACTCCTTGCTTTATCTCATACCGATTGACCTGCCCCGGGGTGAAGGAGTCAGGAACGAAATTATTAAAGAAGTAAGCGATATTTTACCTGAATTGCCGGCGGAAGAAATAAAAAATAAGCTATCTAGAATTAAAATTGGCACGCTTGATTCTTATCAGCCATTATTTTTAGCTGACAATATTTCCTATGAAAAAGCCATGCTTCTTTATTTAAAATCCGCCGATATGCCCGGCGTATTTTTAACTGATAAAACCCGGCGGGAATATGATTTATCCGCCTCGTCTTTGTCGCATGTTTTAGGTTATACCGGAAAAATTAACGAAAAAGAACTGGAGAAATCCGGGGATGAATATTTGCCGATTGATTATATCGGTAAAACCGGAATTGAATATTTCTGGGAAAATGAATTAAAAGGGGAAAGCGGAAAAAAATATATTGAGGTTGACGCTTTGGGCAAGGAGAAAAAAATTATCAGCCAGTCAAAAACAACTGACGGGCATAATTTAGTTTTATCCCTAGACTTAGACCTACAAAAAAAATTAGAGGAAGTTATGGCCGCCTACTTAAAGAGATTAAATCTTAGCAAAGCGGCGGCCGTGATTATGGATCCAAATAATGGCGAGATACTGGCTATGGTAAGTTTTCCTGTTTATGACAGCAATAAATTCGCCAAAGGAATTTCGGCCGACGAATACGCCGCTCTTCTTAATTCGCCCGATAACCCTTTGTTTAATCGCGTGATCAGCGGCGAATATCCTTCCGGCTCAACGATTAAGCCGATAATCGCCGCCGCGGCTTTACAGGAAAAAATTATAAGCGAGCATACCAGTTTTTTAAGCGTCGGCGGAATTAGAATCGGCCAGTGGTTTTTCCCGGACTGGAAAGCCGGCGGGCACGGCTTAACCGATGTGCGTAAAGCCCTGGCCCAGTCAGTTAATACTTTTTTCTATTATATCGGCGGAGGTTTTGAAGATTTTTTCGGACTGGGCGTGGAAAGGATTGTTAATTACGCTAAGCAGTTCGGCTTAGGCGCCCAGACCGGCGTTGATTTGGCCGGCGAAGCGTCCGGATTTTTG